>CANQOM010000110.1 GCA_947625445.1 Candidatus Gastranaerophilales bacterium | reverse complement strand
AACTTCAGATGTAATATTAATATATTCTCTGTGTTTTTGAGTATTAAACCATAAATATTTAGTATGAAATTTCATAAATGCTTCCTTTCCTATTTTATTTTAATATAACATATTACCTCAATCATGATATTTCTTCTTTTTCAAATATTTTAAGTATTAAACATTAAATGTAAAAAAAAATTTACATCTATATTTTTTTTCTAAAGTTATTCAAAATATTACCGATATATTCTCGTATAAAAAAGGAGAAATTATGTTAAATAACATCAATTCATTTTTAAACGGGAAATTAAATTATAATGAAGAAACAAATAACAATAAGACTACAAATGAGAATATATCATCAGAAGTTAATGAATTTGTGAAATACTTAAATTCTGACGAATTTAAATTCGGATTAAATCAGGATGAAATATCATTTAGTAATTTAACACCTGAATTAAACAATACAGAAGCAAAACCTCAAAGTAAAATTCAACTAAATTCATATGAAGAAATAAAGAATGCAATTCAAGATTTAAAATTGGATAATAAAGTTAATATAAGTCAAGATCAATTTTGGAATAAAGATACAAAAGTTTCTTCATATATAAAAGATGATTTATCTAAATTATTATATGTAAAAGAAAATGGATTAACAGAACAAGAAATATTCGTACCAGGATTTACAACAAATGAAGAAGCATCAAAATATTCAAAAGTAGGCGATATATGCACAATAGGTGACTCAAATAAAATAAGTATAAAACTTAATGACGGGACAATGAAAGAATTAAACCTTTCTCCGTCAAAATATTTAGAGTTATTTCCCCCTGCAGAACGATACGCAAGTCAACAAGGTAGTATAGGTGATTGTTATCTTGTAATGACATTAGATGCAATGTTAAAATCTCCTCAAGGTAAAGAAAAGTTATTAAATTGTTTTACAGAAAATGAAGATGGAAGTGTAACTGTTAAATATCCGACAAGTGATATTGAATTTACGCTTAATCCGGGAGAAAAAACAGAAGACTACATTTCAAGAGAGTATTTTTCCGAATCTAACACGAGACGTTTATCATTTGGATTAATAGATGAATATACAACAAAAACCAGTATAGCTGAAAATTATGAAAATCCATTTCAACTAAAAGGTCCTCAAGGTTTAAAAATGTTAGAACATTTATATGGAATGGTTCAATACGATAAGAAACTTACAATATTAACAAAAAATCTGGAAACAACTGATAATGAATCTGAAAAAGAAATTTTACAAGAATTAGTAAATAAATACAAAAATGATAAAGATACATACATTACTACATTCATTGGAAACGGAGGTTTGGAAGATATAGTATATCAAACATTCAACATAACACCATACCCCGGTATAAATGATGAAGAATTATTAACAATGGAAGAAAAATGGGATAATCTAATAATAACTGCATCAACACAAGAAGATAAACCAGAATTAGGAATTTTTGATCATCATGCATACAAACTTGAACCGATGAAAAATGAAGACGGAAGTTACAGTTATTTAGTTATAAATCCTTGGAATACATCATTAAATAAAACATTAACATTAGAAGAAGTAAAAAATACTTTTTCCAAAATAACCGCTGCTAATATAAATGATAATTTACCGACACCGGATTTATCTATTAAAAACAATACTTCAAAAACTGCTAACGATATATTAAATGACAACGATAAAGGTTTAACATATACAACAAATACACTTTATGATCAATATAATCTGTTACAAGAAGAAGGTTTTAATGTAAGTGGATATGAATTAAATAACAACAATACTGAAGATCCTTATTTGACAAAACTGAAATCAGATGGTAGCAGAGAATATGTCAAATTATTAACCGAAACAGATTCGGAAGGAAACAGTTCATATAAACTAATAAGAACTATTATTAAACCGAATGAAACTGAATCTACAATTAATATTTATAATTGCAAATATATAAGTCCAAAAGCATAATTAACTTATATACTACATAAAATTTATTAAATAAAATCTATAAAAATTTAGCTCGGACATAAAATTAATGTAGCTGATTATTGATAAAAAAACACTTCTTTAATAGAATAAAGGAATGGAGAGATGTCCGAGCGGTTTAAGGTGCAAATCTCGAAAATTTGTGAGGGGGCAACTTCTCCGAGGGTTCGAATCCCTCTCTCTCCGTTTTTTGTAAGGTTTAATTTAATTTAATAATCTTATTCAAAGTTTCAATTATTTCACAATATGATTGCGCTTCTTTATCGGATGCTGAGTAGGCTATTTTTAAAAGGGTTTGTTTATATTCGCTTTTCATATTTCCGGACTTTATTCCAAAATCATCCAAACTAAATTTCAAAACTTCTGCCATTTTAAAAAAGTTATCTAAAGATGGCAGATTTTTTCCTGTTTCAATTTTACTTAAATGTTTTTCGCTTATGCCAATCTTTTCTGCAAGTTCACTTTGCTTTATATTAGCTTTTTTCCTTATGTTTTGTATTGTTTTTCCTATAAATTCTTTGTCGTTATATAGCATAGGTATCAGACCTCTTTATTTTAATAAAATAAATTATCTTTAACGGGTAATAAACAATCGAAATATTGGTTTTTTAAAAAAACGTTATTTATGATTACTATTTTTTATATTTGTGTTATCATTTTTCTACTGGTTATATATAACGGTTATTCAAAAATCCGTTGCAAAGATTGAATAAGGATAAAAACATGGAAGAAAACAATGAGCCAAAAATTATTTTCCCTGATATGAATTATCAAATTATGCCCGTAAATAAAAACAATAAAAATGCAATTGTTTTTACAATTAATAATGATTATGTAAAATATTTTGGAGTTGCATTAAAGTCTTTAGCAGAAAATTCATCAATAGATAAAAGTTATGATATTGTTGTATTTGCAGATTATATTGAAGAACAAAACAAAGAAAGGCTTAATGACATACTTCCTCCTAATTTTAGTTTAAGATTTGTTGATATTGAAAAATTTATTAAAACACAATTTGATAAACTTGAACTTATAACAAATGACAATTGGCCATATTTAGTTTTTTACAGATGTTTTATCCCTTTTGTAATGCAACACTATGAAAAGGTTTTATATCTTGATAGCGATACATTAATTAATAAAAACATAGATAATATTTTTGATATTGATTTAGGAAATTGCACAGTAGGCGTGTGCAGAGATATTATAGCCATTTTAAATAAAGATTTGGGGAAACACAACACATTTAGGAAAGAAGTTTTAAAAATAGAAAATACACAAGAATATTTTAATTCTGGGGTTATTTTATTTGATATTAGAAAAATTGATATAAATGAATATTTTGAAAAATTCGTAAGTATTGCTAACGGAAGAAAACTATTGTGTCCTGATCAAGATTGTTTAAATTATATTTTTTACGGACAAACTAAATTACTTCCATTTGAATATAATTACCAATATGCAAGTTGTATTTATGAGAAAAAATATCAAGAAATGTTAATACCTATATATAAAGAAAAGGTTGAGCAAGCAATAAAATCTCCATGTATTATACATTTTCTTGCCAAGCCATGGACTACATCAAAACAATCCTGGGGGAGATTGCATGATAAATTTTGGGAATATGCTAAAAAGACTCCATTTTATGAAGAAATTCTTCTTTCTGCAATTTCAAAAATTTACACTAACGAAATAAAATCAAAATGTAAAAAGTTATCATTTTTAGAAAAAATATTTTCTGTTAGAAATGAGTGTATAAATGAAGATAAATATAAAGTTATAACTTTTTTTGGCATAAAGAAGAAATTTTTAATCGAAATATAAAATCGTTTATATAACTTAATCATATTGAATCATGGTAAATAATTTAATAGAATAAAATAAATACTCAAAATTAATGAGTAAAAATCAAATATACGGATTAATCATATTAGAAAGAGGCAATTAAGAACTTTAATCACAAGTTAAAGTGAATATTTATATATCACGTTGCTTAGAAAAGTTATGGATGAAACTAATTTAAAATCGTTAATCAAAACTAAATCCATAGAAAATATTCCATCAATACATAGAAGATATGCAGTTTTTGCATCATATACAAGTAACGGTATCATAGGTAATGATGTAGTTTTTTATTTACGAGAACTGAATAAAATAACTGACGGGATAGTTTTTATTGCAGACAATGAAATAAATGAAGAGGAAGCAAAAAAGCTTGACGATTTAACAATATATTATAAATTTGAACGTCATAACGAATACGATTTTGGTTCATATAAAAGAGGATTTTTATATTTAAAAGAATCTGGATTGCTAAATAATGCAAACGAAATTATTTTTGCAAATGATTCATGTTATGGGCCTTTAAAACCGCTTGATAAATTTATAAAAAAATGGGAAATAGAAAATAAACCTGATTTTTACGGAATAACTGTTAATAATTACGGAATACAATATGGAAAAACAACTTACACAATGGTTAAAAATCCTCATATTCAGTCATATTTTTTTATGGTTACAAAAAGTATTTTTGAAAAAGATTTTTTTGTTAACTTTATGAATAGTATTAAATCAGAGAACAGTAAAAATTCCGTTATATACAAATATGAAATAGGATTATCTGATGAAATAAAGAAAAATAATTTTAAAATAGCATCTTATTTTATATTTAAAAATGAAAAAGAGAATCCCACACTTATAGGCAAAAAGTTATTATATACAATAAGAAATGGTTTTTTTATAAAAAAGACACCAAACAAACATTTACCTGAAAATATTATAAATTATTATCTGGCGAAATCAAAATGTCCTTACAGTATAGAAAAAGGTAATGTAACAGAAAAAAAACCATTAAATAAAATAATATTCAAATATATACTTTCTAAAATATTATTTATTTTAAAAAATTCTTTTAACGTACGTAATTCATTTAATGATAAACTAATAATAATTTTCGGAATGCATATAAGAATAAAGAGAAAAAATAAGTAAAGGTATAAAATTTGCAAAAAATATGCTAAAATTAATCTGGTGTCGCAACCTTAAAGATGTTCACACTTCACTTCGATAGGGATACAGGATTAGAAGTTTCGCAATAGCTCAACTTTTAGCTTTGTAACCTATTCAAAAAGTCACTCGCTAATTTTTTCTTCCTAAAAATATATTCGGACATTTATAAATATGACAAATATAAATTGGAGCAGTTTTGTAAATAATTTTGCAAATAATTTTAACAGGACAAATGTAAACAATGTTCAAAATAATCTGTTAAATGAAACATTTGTGCAAGGTATTCAACAAACCAATGAAAATCAAACAATATTACCTAATACAATGAATCAATTAGTACAAGCTAATGCAGAATTTGCCCTGTTAAATCAAAGCCAAATGGCGGAGATGTTAAAAGAATTACTTGGCTTCCCCAAAAATATGGAAGATATATTAACAAAATTAATGACAAATCAAATACTAAATACCCAAGAGAGCGCATTAATGATGCTGGCATCTTCAATGAATTTAGACAGTTTGGCAATATTACTGCAAAATAATTCAAAAGAAGGGA
>CANQOM010000109.1 GCA_947625445.1 Candidatus Gastranaerophilales bacterium | reverse complement strand
TCTACATTAAACGGACCGCCTGCGTGCCAGGATTCTCTGTCTTTTTCGGCATAGGGTAAGCCTTTTCCTTTTATTGTATGGATATGTAATACTATCGGGTGGTCAATATCCTTTACACTTTTGAACAAATCAACAAGGCTTTTTATATCATGACCGTCATCTAAATATTTATAGTCCAAGCCGAAAGATTTGAAAATATTATTTACGGATTTGCCGTTAGTTTCTCTTAATTCTTTTAATGTTTTATACATACCGCCATGGTTTTCTGCGATACTTTGGTCGTTGTCGTTAAGTATAATAATTAAGTTTTTATTATATTCCCCGGCGTAATCCAAGCCTTCAAGTGCTTCTCCGCCTGATAGAGAGCCATCTCCGATAATTGCAACTATATTGCCGTTTGCGCGCCCTAAATCCCTTCCCTTAGCAAGACCTAATGCTAAAGAAACAGAGGTTGAAGTGTGTCCTACGGTAAAAATATCGTGTTCACTTTCAAGAGGATTTGTATATCCTGTTACATCGCCGAAATGTTCGCTATCTAAAAATGCCTCTTTTCTGCCTGTTAAGATTTTATGCGGATAACACTGATGTGAAACGTCAAACACTATTTTATCTTTAGGTGAATCAAAAACATAATGAAGTGCAACCGTCATTTCAACCATTCCTAAATTTGGGCCGTTATGACCGCCTGCTTTGCTGATTTTATTTATCAGAGCTTTTCTTGTTTCATCCGCTAAAACTTTCAAATCTTCAATATTTAATTTTTTAATGTCCTGCGGACTATTAATATTTTCTAAATACATAGCTATCCTTTCTTTTTTACTTTTCCATATACGGGCTTATAATTGAGCCTAAAATTTTTTCACAGAATTTTTCTGTGCGTTCGCTATAACTGTATTGCCCGCCTGAAATATCCCAGCACAACATTTGACCGTAGAGGATATCTGTTAATGTTTGCGTTAGCAATTCTACGGGAGTGTCTTTTTTTAGCTCACCCTTTTGAATTGCATTATTAAGTAAACCGTTAATTGAAGCGATATCCTCTAATAACTTCGTTTTTCCGTTAGGAAAAATATCGGGATCTACTGAATTTCGTACCCATTCCTGACATAATTTTAGACTGCTATTCTCGATATATTGCGCAAAACTTGTCATATAGACTGCAAGACGTTCTTTTATACCTCCGTTATATGCTAAAGCCTCATCATAAAGTTTTTGGAATATATAGTCACTTAGAGCAAAAACAATATCCTCTTTGCGTTTAAAGTATGTATAAAATGTTCCGTTTGATACACCCGAGGCTTTTGTTATTTCTTCAATAGATGTATTTATAAGCCCTTTTTTGCATATTATATTTTTAGCCGTTTCAATAAGTTTCTTTTTTGTTTCCATAGCGGCAAGTTGTCTGTTTGTCACAATTAATACCTCAAACACTACCTCTTTACTTTTACATTTTTATTGTATCATATTCATTGAATAAAAGTCAATGAATATTATTCAATTATTTTATACACATTTTTGCTATTAATATTTTTTAAAACATACAAATATTGATACTGTTTTGCCTCAAACGTTGGCATAGTTCCTCTGTAATTTCTATTGTCTTTAAGAAAATTTTTATATCCAATACTTATTATTCATGGCACAACACCATAAATTTAACTTAATAAACACAAGAAAACACATACTGCTTATTGCACATAAGATTTGGCAGAAACTATCCGTCGGATAATTTATTCTGTCTCCATTATCATTTGCCACTTGCCAAATAATTTGAGTTTCCTCTTTAAGATTGAACGGTGGATTAGGTTTTCCCTACCTCAACAATAAAAACACTCTCAATTGCATTTTTTGACGTTGTGACAAAATGCCCGAACTACAACTCATATAAAACTATTTCCTTATTTGATAACAAAATATTTTTTTATTGGTTTTATATTTTATATGAAAATTTCGTCAATAAAATATTTTAATAACAATAATTTTCCCTATAATTCATATAAAAATGCAAAAATATATTTTGCTTCAAACTCCATAAAACAGGATTGTTTTGAAAAATTAAATCCGGTCGGAGAGAAAAATGAAATTCAAAGTCATTCTGTTGAGTTTCAGGAAAAATTTGTTAATATGATTGAACCATATAAAGATTTAACATTGGACTCTGATGTAAATTTGTTTGACTTCATTAAAGATAACTATATTTATACAGTACCTGTAAAATATGCAATTATGGTTTCAAATTCTTTAAGAAGAGATGGTGATGCGCATATTTATCAAAATACTCCCAAAATATTTGAAAATTTAGACAGGGAAAAAATATATTCAGCTCTTGATGAATTTGCTATTAAAAAGGAAAAAGGTGAAAGGGAAATCATAAATATAGATTCAAAGGAATTTCAAGTTGAATTCATAGATGATGGAAATTATGGCAGTGTTTACCTTATAAAAGATAAAGATGAAAATACGGCAGTAATAAAAGTATATAGAAATAAGTATAAACTGATTGACGAAAAAGGCTTTTTAGCTGAAATTCCAACAATGGCAGAACTTTCAAGACGGAAAACAAAAAATACACCTGAATTTTATATGGCAAATGCAGGCTACTATAAATATGAAGAAGGAAAAATAAAAAAGGATACTCCATGGCTATTAGAAGAATATATATCCCCTACAACTCCTATGAAAGATTCAAAAAAAAGCCTCGGCGATTTTTTTAGAGAAACTAATATGACTCATTTTGATTGGTATGAAAATAGAATTGTAAATTATTTTATAGATATGGGCGGAGTATTGCCAAGAGATTATTACGATTTCCTTACCCAATGTTCAGAAGATGAAAAAAAGAATATAGAAAATTTTAAAGAGAATTTTGAAGATACTATAGATTATTTAAAAACAGGAATGAGTATTGGAGAAATTTTAAAACAAGTGTAAAAGCTAGTAGGTTAAGTGTTTCTACCAAATAAACAATATTTATGATTATCCCAAAATAAGATTATTTGTTTTGGCAAGAATGCCAAGGTTTAGATTAAATACTATTAATATTGATTATTTTAACTCTGAAACCCACGAAACTACAAAGACAAATATTTTAGCGGATAAAGAAATTTACCTTACACCCGGATTTTTTCAAGATTATACAAATGAATTTTCTTGGATTCCGTTTGAATGCGAGGAAAAATTTGAATTTTATTTGTGTATCAGAACAAGCGACACAAGAGAACAATTAAAAGATTTTATTAATATTCAAAAGATTTTAAATTGTATGTTAAACTTTAAAATTTTAGTAATATTAAATTACAGATTTTTTACAAAATTTATGTTATAAAAATTCTATAATTGTAGAAGAGGAATAAAAAATGTGGCAGTTGGTATTATTTGCATATTTTATAATATTAGGGTGTTTAGTTAAAAGCGGAAGTATCTATAATATAATATTTGGAATTGTTTTGGGAATCATAATACTTGCGTGTGTTCCTGTTGTAATAGAAATGAAAAGAAAAAAAATAAGAGATAAAATTCAGGATATAAACAATTTAGAAGCACCTGTAATAAATATAAATAAAGCGCCTTGGTATATATTTGACGAATTACCCGGGTTTAATCGTGTTTCTGCAAAAAAAGCAGTATGGCTCAGAAATAAAAATCAAGGATATTCATCTCTTGAAGTATTTTATGAATTAAATAATATTGATGAAAAAAATAAACAATTATTGAATAAAATAATATTTATTTAACAATTTTTAATAATTTTAAATTTTAATTAAAGATTTTGATATTAAATGCCGACTATCTAACTATCAGATGGTGAGTATAGAATGGAAAATAATTCATTAAACTTTAATTCTTATAATGCAATTAACCAATTTGCACAGTCGATTGGTTTAGATAAAGATATTTCCGGTGAGGAGATAAATAATATTTTTTCCAATCTTGAAAAAGATGACGAAGGGAATGTATCATTAACTGATTTTACGAAAGCAGTTGCGGATAATTACAATATTGATGCAGAAAAAATAAGCGAAGAGTACGAATATTTGATGGAATTATTTGCGTCTGGAGACGGAGATGAAAAATCTGTATCATCTGATGATATAAAAAACTTTGTAAATTCTGAAAAAGATTTAAAAACAAATGTTTCAAATATAATATTGGAGCAAGTTTCAGCAACAATAGAACAACGCAGAGCAGAAAATCAAACGGAAAAAGATTCCAAAACGGGATTAGGAAAGTTTTGTAATTGGGTATCAGGTTGGTTCGGAGGCGGAACAAAAGGTGCCGATAAAGAAATTGATGAACTGGAAAAACTATATAATATAGCATTAGAAAACCCTTCAGAGGCTAATTTACAAAAGTTATATCAAACAGTATATGGTGAACAGATAGATATGCAGGAAATTGAATCCACATATCAAACCGCAAAAAATCTTCAAAACGGAGGATATAAGACTGTTGACGGTGAAACAATAACTATACAGGATATAGCAGGAATATTAAATGAACAGGTAAATTCACTGGATGAAAATTTTGATGATACAGTTAATTCTCAAGGATGGATATCTAAAGGATTAGGTTGGTTAAATAATAATCTTATCGGCTTAGGTCAGACAGAAAATATGACAAAAGCACAACTGAATGAATATAAAAATTTGGCTCAAAAACTTACACAAACAACTGATCCTGTACAATTTGCAGCATTATTTAAAGAATTAACCGGTGAAGAATTAACAGAAACAACATTATCTCAAGTATTGACGGGAACATCAATGGTTGAGAATTCAAAAGCCGCTGAATCAATGATGGATTATGAACAAACTCAAGCAGTTGCCGTAACAACATTTTCTGCGGTTACAACCGGCATAGTAACGGCGACAATGGGACCTTTAGCAGGCGCTGCAGTTGGTGCGGCGGTTAATGTCGGAATTCATGGTCTTGATTCTGCAACACAGAATAACGGTAAAGGTTTCACGGAAAATATAGCGGATTATGCTAAAAATGGTTTAATAAAAGATGCTGCGGTCGGTGCAATTAACGGATTTTCTAATGTTATCGGTAATAAAGCAGGAGTTGCAATAAAAGGCTTGGCAAAAGAAGGAACGGGCAAGTTGGCACAAACAGGCATACGACTTGCAAGTGAATTTATAGAAGGCGGTTCTGACGGTGCCATAAGTAATGCAGGTGAATATTTGATAGATGTTGCTGCAGGAGATGCAAAATTCTCTTCAAATGAATTGTTCCAAAGAACAACACTCGGCTTTGGAATGGGCGGTGTTATGTCTGTAGGAATGCAAGAAGGTATGTCGGCAATCGGCGGTGGTATAGCGTTTGCTAAAGGAATGAAAAATGGTGCTACAGACGGAATACAAGACGGGCTTGAAAAAGGTGCAGTTGACGGTGTTCAAGACGGTGTACAAAAGGGTTCGACTGAAGGCATACAGGAAGGAATAGAAAAAAGTGCCGCTAACGGTGTTCAAGATGGGCTCAATAAAGGTGCCGCTGACGGCGTTCAAGACGGTATGCAAAAGGGTTCGACTGATGGCATACAGGAAGGAATAGAAAAAAG
>CANQOM010000108.1 GCA_947625445.1 Candidatus Gastranaerophilales bacterium | reverse complement strand
TGTGTATGATTACGCACCCGGAGAACTTTTAAAGATAAAACATGCATTGGAAAAAGAAGAAATACATCAATTAACATTTATAGGAAAAGTTTCAAAAAGTCTTGTTATAAAACGTCCCAGATTTGATTCATTAGCAATAGAATTTTTAAAACAAGCAAAAAGATTAAATGACGATGCAATTATGCTTTTTTTGGTAGATGAATTAGCGAAATTAGGGATAACAGTACTTGACCAAACAATATTTATAAAAAATTTAATGGTTCCAAGAGGAGTATTAGGAAAAGTTCAACCTACACAAGAACAATTATCGGATGTAGAGTACGGTTATAAAATAGCAAAAGAAATGGGTGAGTTAGATATAGGTCAATCCGTTGTCATAAAAGACAGGATGATAATGGCAATAGAAGCTATAGAAGGCACTGATAAATGTATAAAAAGAGGTTGTAAATTGGGCAAAAAAGATGCGGTCATAGTAAAAGTTTCAAAGCCCAAACAAGATAAAAGATTCGATATTCCCGCTTTTGGACTTAATACATTAAAAACAATGAAGAAATACAAAGCAAAACTTATCGCAGTTGAAGCAAATGAAACAATATTGGTAGATTATAAAAAAACAATTGATTATGCAGATAAAAATAATATAGTAGTAATGGCAGTATGAAAAAATTATTTATAATCACAGGTGAATTTTCAGGTGACAGGCATGCAAGTGATGTTGTCAGAGAACTAAAAAGAATAAATCCTGATATAGAAATTGAAGCTATAGGAGGAGAAAGTCTTGAAAAAGAAGGTATAAAACTCTTTGCTAATCATTCAAAAATGTCTGCTATGGGATTTAATCTTAAAATTATAATTAATCATATTTTATTAGGTCGCAAAATTGCCAATTATCTGATAAATGATTATAAGCCTGATATGGTATTAATGATTGATTATGGAGGATTTAATCTTAATTTATCAAAAGTTTTATCAAAAGCAGGTTTAAAAATATATTATTATATACCTCCGCAAATATGGGCTTCAAGGAAATGGAGATTAAATACAGTTAAAAAAAATATTGATAAAGTTCTTACTATTTTTCCGTTTGAAAGAGAAATGTACGAAGAAAAGGGGATTAAGGTTGAATTTGTAGGACATCCTTTATTAAATGAATTGCCTCAACCTAAAGATAAGACATCTTTTTATGAAGAAAATAATCTGGATAAAACAAAGAAGTTAATATCAATTTTTCCTGGTTCAAGAATATTCGAAATTAATAATCTATATAAACTTTTCCTTGATGCTGCAAGAATAATAAAAAGCAGGAATAAAAATGTACAATTCATAATATGTCAAGCTCCAAGTATAAAAGATTCTTTATTAGAACCTCTAACAAATCAATACAAAGATTTAGAAATAAAAATTCTTAAGAATAAAAATTATGAATTATTATCGGTATCAGATGCATTAATGCTTGCATCAGGTACAGTTGCCCTTGAAGCTGCAATATATGAAACTCCTATGATTATATGTTATAAAGGACCTTGGTTTTTGTATTTTATATATTTAATAGTAAGAAGTATAAAAAGAGTATCATTGCCTAATATAATAACAAATAAAGATATAATACCCGAAATAATTCAAGGAAAAGCAAAACCTGAAATAATTGCAAAAGAATTACTAAAAATTATTGAAGATGAAGGATACAAAAACAATATGAAAAAAGGCTTATCTGAGGTAAAAGAGATGATAAAAACCACAGGTGCAGCCCAAAAAGCAGCTTCAATAATAGCCAAAGATATATAAAAAATAAGTCTCTATACATTAAATAGTAATGGTAACATATATTTTTATTAAAATTTTAATAAAAATTTAAATTTTTATTATATAAAACTTAAACTATGGTTGCAATTTTTTAAAAAAAATGAAATGATAATGTTATAGTTATGTAAATATTTGTGAAAAATTAGCAATTTTTTTCGTTTATAGTTTTATAATAATCAACACTTAGGACCCGTTAATGCAAAAAAGTAAGAAAAGTATAAATATAAACATAAAAGAAAATAATCTCTCTTCCCAATCACCAATGGCAACAAATCCAATAGATAAAAGCGGATTAGTAGCAAAAATAAATATATTGGGCAGCGGGATGAATTCGGTAAAAGCCCCATTCAGTACTTTACACCATACTGATAAGTCACTTGGGGTAATTGATTATGCCGGATTTATTAAACAAATTACAGAAATTATTACGGAGCATAACGACTTAAGAGAGTCATTAAATGAATTTCACAATATGTTTGTAAACAGACTTAATTGTACATATACGGCATTAGGTCTCATAAGTGAACAGTCAAATACGATAAATGTAAAACTTTTAGATAAAAATTCAAGTGTATATTCGTTTAAAGTATTTATGAATGACAAAAATAATGAAATAATAAAGGCATTGGATTCAGGGGAAATATCAATACTAAATAATTCAGCATTTTTACAAGTACCATCCCTGACAAATGCACCTTGTGCCATTATTCCAATAAAAGTGCAAGGAAGAACAATATGTGTAACTTTAGTAAGTGATTACAATGTACAAAATCACATTAGTTTATATCAATTAGCAGCAACAAATTTGGGATTGTTATTCCAAAATTCAACTTTATATGAAAAAGTAGCTCAAAGTTCGTATACAGACAGTTTAACAAACTTATATACTCACAGAAGATTTCATGAGTTATTATCTCAAGAAATGGAATATGCCGAAGCAAATAAAACCAAAGTATCCGTACTTATTTTTGATATTAATAATATGGGACAAATAAACAGAGACTTTGGTCATTCAAAAGGTGATGAAGTTATAAAAGTAGTTGCCGGAAAAATTAATGAAAATATAAAGAAACAAGATATTGCAGCAAGATATGGCGGTGATAAAATTTCAGTTATCTTAAGGAATATGAATTCCGAAGAAGCTAAATATATGGCAGAATATTTAACATATTCACTTTCATGTTGTTTGGTGGATGACATTGGTCCCGTTAACAAAGTATCTGTCGGTATAGCAACATTCCCTGATGATTCAAGAGATAAAGAAAAATTATTAATACTTGCCGAACAAGCAGTACTGGTTTCAAAAACCAAAGGATATACAAACGGAAGGTCAATAATAGTATCAACTCAAGACTATGATTTTTGGGATGATACGGCACTCAATTCATTTGCGGTTGTTATGGCAAAAAGACATTCACAATTAGGTATTAATTTTGAAGAAGCTTTAGTTGAACAATTCCAAAACGAAAATATACTTTCTCAAAATCACTTAATAGAAGTAGTAACGTCATTAGCCAGTGCAATTGATGCAAAAGATGAATATACAAAAGACCATTCATCTTCAGTATCAAGATATTCTGTAGCATTAGCAAGAGCTATAAACCTTCCGGAAAAAGAGGTTGAACGCATAAAACTAGGGTCTCTATTACATGATATAGGTAAAATAGGTATTCCCGAAGATGTTTTAAGAAAACCCGATAAATTAACAGATGAAGAATTTAAGATTATACAACAACACCCGACAATAGGAGTACAAAAAATACTTGAACCTAATCCGTTGTTGCATGATTTAATACCGATTGTTAAGTACCATCATGAACAATGGTGCGGGAAAGGTTATCCTTGCGGATTAAAAGGGGAAGAAATACCTCTGGCTGCAAGAATAGTAGCTATTGCTGATACATACCATGCGCTAATAAGTGACAGACCATACAGAAAAGGAATGAGTGTTGAAAAAGCATGTTCTATTCTGGAAGAAGGTGCAGATGTTCAATGGGATAAAGAACTTGTAAGACAATTTATTGCACTTGCTCCGTCTCTTGCTACTAAAATTTAATTTTAATTTTTTTTACAATTCCCTATTATAATATTTTTCAGTATATTACATTCATAAATATTTCTATATAAATATAACTCTATAGAAATATATACATAAATATCCATAATAAAAATATGGATAAGAAAAATACTTTAAGATTAGTTGGAAAAAATATTCAAAGAGTAAGAAAAGAGCGTGGATATACTCAAGAATCGTTTTCGGAGTTAATGAAAGTTTCATGGAGCTATGTTGCGAAGATTGAAATGGGAGTTCTTAATCTGTCATTAGGAAAGCTTGTAGAGCTTGCAAATTACTTAGAAACAGATATAGATGAATTTCTTAAACAAAAATAAATTAACTAATCTTAAAAAATAGTTAAAATACAAATAATAATATATAATAAAGCTTGTAAAGTTTATTAAAAGGGAGGCAACGAAATGCCAGTAACAAAAATCCGGTCAAGCTTTATAAAAAAGTTTTATACCGTTTTATTTTTAATTATTTGCACGCTTCAACCCGCATTTGCAGGAGAAGCCAATCTTGAAGTACCAAAAATCACAGGGTGTAATTATACTTTACTTATTACAGGTATAATAGTTTGTACTCTGGGGCTTATTTGGGGCTTAATTGCCTACGGACAAATTAAGTCTGTTAAAGCACACAAAAGCATGATTGAAATAGGTAATACTATATTTGAAACCTGTAAAACATATTTGATTCAACAGGGTAAATTTTTAATTATTCTTGAAGTATTAATAGGTATATGTATAGCGTTTTATTTCGGCTTTTTACAAAATATGAGTATTAAAAACGTTTTAATAATATTAGGAGCTTCAGTGCTTGGTATATTAGGCTCATACGGGGTTGCATGGTTTGGAATAAGAATGAATACATTGGCGAATGCCAGAACATCCTTTTCCGCATTAAAGAGCAAACCGCTAAGCATATTAAATATTCCACTTAAAGCAGGAATGAGTATAGGTGTATTACTTGTAAGCGTTGAATTAATAATAATGCTTGCAATATTATTATTCGTCCCGGGAAATCTTGCCGGTGCGTGTTTTATAGGTTTTGCAATAGGAGAATCATTAGGTGCATCAGCACTTCGTGTTGCAGGCGGAATATTTACTAAAATAGCAGACATTGGTTCTGATTTAATGAAAATTCGTTTCGGAATCAAAGAAGATGACCCAAGAAATCCTGGGGTTATTGCTGATTGTACAGGAGATAACGCAGGAGATTCCATAGGACCTACCGCTGACGGATTTGAAACTTATGGAGTAACAGGGGTTGCACTTGTAAGTTTCATATTGTTAGGAGTATCTGAGGACTATCAAATTCAACTTTTGACTTGGATATTTGTAATGAGATACTTAATGATAGTTACATCAGTTGTAGCATACGGAATAAATAATATTTTAAATAAAATACTTTTTGACAAGAAAGAGGAACTTGACTTTGAAGCTCCGTTGACAAATTTAGTTTGGATAACATCTGTATTATCTGTATGCATGACATTTGGGGTAAGTAATTACTTACTAGGTTCACTACCAAATAAATTATGGTTAACATTATCAATAATAATAAGCTGCGGAACCATAGGCGCAGCCCTTATACCCGAGTTTACAAAAGTATTTACGAGCCCAAAGGCAAAACATACTGCAGAAGTAGTAACTGCATCAAAAGAAGGCGGTTCATCTCTAACTATATTATCAGGTATAGTATCAGGAAACTTTTC
>CANQOM010000107.1 GCA_947625445.1 Candidatus Gastranaerophilales bacterium | reverse complement strand
GATAAATAATGTTAACAAAGATTGTTACTTGATAACCTCATTAGATGACATTAAACCTGACAAAAAGCTGATAAATAATTTATATAATACGAAAAATATAATTCCTATAGTATCAAGTTCATATCAGAAAGAAATAACACATATATTAGAAAGTTTATGTCATAACAGGATATTATTTAAAAAGACAAACGAACCTGAAGAAACAGAACCTGCATTAATTTTTGCAGAGAAGTTAAATGCACATGAATTTATTATTATAGGTGAAGCAACATTATATCTTCCTTTAATACTTGACTTACAAGAATTTGACGCAACGACAAAACAAGAAGTTGTTGAAAATGATATAAAAAAAGATATAGATAATATGCTTTCATCAACAAATAAAATAGTTCCAAAAGAAGCAGCAATAAAATCATCAAAAAGCAAGAAAGACCAAATTAGTGATAAAGAAGATAATATTACCGAAGATGACCTTGATTCTCTTGATGAACTTCAAGAATCAGGGGATTTAATAGTTGATGAAAATATAGAAAAAATAAATAAATACGATGTTTTTGACCCAGAGCCGGAAATAGTTGAAGATATTCCCGAAATCGAAGATATAATTGACGAAATAGATAATAAACCAAATACAGATGAACAAAAAATTCAAGAAAGCGAAGCAGATTTATTAGACAACATAAGTGAACTTGACTCTACAGATATACTTGAAGAAGTTAATCCGGAGCAAGAAACAACTTCAAATACCAATACTATTAAGAATAATTTACCAACACAAAATGAAGAAGATTTAATAGATATAGATACTGAATCATTAGAAGAGGATGATAACAAAATCGAAGAAAAATCTGAAAATATTAAAGAACAAAAAGAAAACTCTGATAATATTGATGAAATAATAAATAACATAGAAACAGAAGCAAACGAGCAACCTAAAACAACTCAACAAAAAGAAGAAGATTTAACTGATATAAATACGGATTCTTTAGAAGAATATGTTCCTATATCTGAAGAAAATACCGAAAAAAATATTCAAGAACAAGAAAAAAACTCATCAGACATTGATGACATAATAAATAATATTGAGACAGAAGCAAAAGAAAAAGCACAACAAGAAACAAATGAACAAATTAAAGAAAATACAACCGAAAAAAACGTTTTAAAAGAAGAAAATCAAACTGCTAAACCAAGTCAACAAAATAAACATATTCAATCTCCTACAGTTTACGAAACTGATAAATCAGTAGGACTTTCTCCTGAAGAACTTCCTTTTAAAGTCGGCGACAGAGTTTTTCACCCTAAACATGGAAAAGGAATTATAGAAGGTTTTACAAATTACAGTAATAAAATTTTATTCTGCCAAATAGAATTTGAAAATGTAGGAAGAAGAATCCTTGACCCTAAAGTGGCAGGTATTGAAAAAATATAAAAAAAGAAGCTGAAAATCAGCTTCTTTTTTTATATAGAATTAAAAATTATTTCTTTTTGTCAGCTTTGTCTTTTTTCTTTGCTTTTGAGTCTTCTTCAGCTTTAGGTTCTTCTGTTTTTGAATCATCAGCTTTAGCTTCTTGAGTATCAGTTTTATTTTCAGCACCCGGCAAAGATTCTTTTGCAGCTATTGCAGCTTCTTTAACTCTTTCATCTTCATCAGATTCAGCAAGTTCGAATATTGTTTTTAAATCATTAGCATATTCAGGTTTTGCGATGTGAGCTAAAGCAGCGATAGCACCTGTTCTAATCATAGGATTTTGATTTGATTTAGCAGCATCAATAACTGTTTCAATGCAAGGTAAGTCTTTTAATTCAAGTGCTTGACCGTTTCTCTTTTCAAGTTCATTATTTAATCTTTCCTGCATATAAGAAATTGTATATAATGCATATTGTTTATTCATTTCTGCTTTTTCAAGTTCAGAAGGATTCAAAGCTTTTGCTTTTTCTTCTTCAGTTAACTGGTCTTCAGGTTTATTTCTCAATTCCAGAACTTCCGGAGAAGGACCTTCAAGCTGAGAATTATCTTTATTAATAATATCAACTAAAGCATCAAATATTTGAGTATCGAGAAGAATAGGACCTGCATTATCATCATTTTTAACAAGTTCTGCAACTTCTTCAATCGCATTTTTTTGAGCATCTATATCATTTGTTTTTAATTTACCTGCAAAAGATTCGGGATTAATTGAGTTTTGAGGTGCTTGTTGTTGTTCGACAACAGGAGTTGAAGCTTGAGGAGCTTGCTCTTGATTTACAGGTTGAATTTGAGGAGCAGGTACATTTACATTTTGAACCGGTTCAGCTACAGGTGCACTTGGAACTGGCTGGGGTAAAGGCTGAGCTTGAGGTATTGGTGTCATAACCGGTTGTTGAATCGGTACATATTGAGCCGGCATTGTATATTGTGCTCCTTGAGGTGAACCTACACCTTGAGGATTTAATATTTCTATATTTACTCCATTAAACTGAGATTTATCTGAAGCATAAGGAGTATAACTACTTGCAGTAGGATAATTATATATAACTCCCGGTTGAGGTTGAGGATTTTGGGTTGTTAATTGTACACCTTGTGATTGATTATTATATACTAGAGGATTTTGTTGCGGCATATACTGGGTTTGTGGCGCTTGTATCATTTCTTACTCCTTATTTATTACTTATCTTATTAATAGACATCTACAGTTTACTAACTTACACAATCATGAAATATCGTAATTTAAAAAAATTGCTAATAAAAATAATATTTTCTTTAAGTCAAAATCTAAAACCCTTATAGGATATGAATTTTAGCAGAAAAAACCAATGTAACAAAAGTTAATAATCAAAATTATTAAAAAAAATATCTAACCAGTACAATATTTTTTATATTTAATGTAAAATAGAACATGTACAGATTTACTTCAAAAAAATATGAAATCAGACAATAATTTAGTACAAAAATTTAATATTAGGGATTATCAAGAATTAATAGACACTCTTGCAAAAGTAGAGTATAAGAAGCTTGGTGCAAAGCATTTAATTGATTTTTCAGAATTGATAAATATAGGTACACAAGTAATACATAAGTTATGTGCCAATAACCCGCCGGATAAATATAATAAATCATATTTATCAACTGCAATAAAATGGGCTATAAGAAATGAAGTAAGGCGCCGGTATAAGTGGTATGTTTTAAAGAATCAAAAAGAAAATACAATTGTTATAGATGAAGAAAATCAATGCAGTATCAGAGAAGCCGTATATAAAACAATATTATCTGTAGATGAAATATCTGAAGGTGATAACCCCACTCAAATAAGAGATTTTAAACGTAATCCGGAAGAAAAAATATTATTTTCAGAGTTAAGCGACCATATAAAGGCAGCAATAAAGAATTTGCCTCCCAGAGAAAGAGAACTAATTGAATCTAAATTTTTTCAAGACAAAAAACTTCGTGAAATATCAGAAGAATTTAATCTTTCCCCATCAAGAATCTCAAGAATTATTCAATCCGGTCTGAATAGAATAAGAAAAGAATTAGTAAAACAGAACTTAGTATAGAACATGGCTCATGCAATGTTCTATTTTTATGAAAAGGAGAGTGTAAAATGTCAAAATTAATGAGCGGAATAATGTCATATATCCTTCCCCCTTCTAATGATGTATTTTATTCTTTATTTGAAGAAGGAACCAAATATTGCAGGCAATCTGCAGAATTATTTCATGAAATCTTAGAAAAAGGGATAACAGAAGAATTTATAGCTATGGCAAGACAATATAAGCATGCCAGTAATAAGAATATAAAAAAGACTCTGGAAGTTTTAGATACATCATTTGTAACTCCGATTGACAGAGAAGATATTCAGAATATATCAGGGTTATTAAATAAAATAACAAAAAAAATAACAAAATCCTGCATGAATTTAAAGGTATACAGACTTGATTTTTTTACTGAAAACTTAAAGAATCAATCACAAACATTAATAGCAGCTACAACCGAGCTAGAACAAATATTTGCCAATTTTAAGAAACCTACAATATCTGATATGACCTCAAGAAATCTAAAAATGAAAGAAATAGAAACAAGGGGAGATGAAATATTATTGGCTGCAACTGAAGCATTATTTTCAGGGAAATATGATGCACTAAACGTTATTAAATTAAGAGATATACATAAAGATTTAGAAAATGCACTGGATGCATGTTACAGTGTATCCGATGCGGTTGTAAGTGTTGTATTAAAATTGAGTTAGCCGGAGAATTTAATATGACAATATTTTTACTAATTTCAGTTATAATTGTTGCACTTGCATTTGATTATATAAACGGATTTCATGACTGTGCAAATTCTATAGCATCCGTTGTATCGACAAAAGTATTATCTCCGAGGCAGGCAGTACTTTTCGGGGCAACACTTGAAGGGACAGGAGCCTTATTGGGTGTTAATGTTGCAAAAACAATAGGTGCAGGAATAATATCCGGAGAAACCATAACATTACAAGTAATCTTATGTGCATTAATAACCGCAGTATTATGGAATTTAATAACATGGTGGTTCGGCTTACCATCAAGTTCTTCTCATGCTTTAATAGGAGGTCTTTTAGGTTCCGCCTTTATTCATGCCGGTTTAGAACCTATAAATTTTGCAATACTCGTTGAAAAAGTTATAATCCCAATGTTTGCATCACCGTTAATCGGATTTACAGTGGGCTTTATGGTCATGTGTTCATTTTTAAGATTATTTTATAAGATAAAACCTGATGTAATTAACAGAAGGTTCAGGAAGGTACAGATTGTAGCCTCAGGATTAATGGCACTAAGTCATGGTTTAAATGATGCACAAAAGACAATGGGTGTAATTACAATGGCTTTAGTTTCCGCAGGAGTGCTTGTCATGCCTCAAGGAGAATTTAATATACCAATATATGTAAAAATAGTATGCGCAATAACGATGGCAATGGGTACAATGACAGGCGGATGGAAAATTATTAAAACGATGGGAAGTAAAATAATAAAGCTAAAACCAATATCAGGGGCAGCAAGTGATTTTTCAGCATCATCTATAGTCCTTTTAGCTTCTACATTCGGTATTCCACTGAGTACAACTCATGTTGTATCAACTTGTATAATGGGAGTAGGAACTGCTATTAAAGGAGGCAGTGTCAGAACTAATATCATAAAAAATATTGTTACGGCATGGGTGCTTACTATTCCCTGCTGCGTTATAATGTCATTAATAATTTATTCAGTGTTAAAACATATACCTCATTAAAGAAGGAGAAGTTATGGCTTTAAAATCAATACAATACAGACCACAAGGAACATGCTGCGCTCTAATGAATATAGTATTAGAAGATAATAAAATATATGATGTAGAATTTATAGGAGGATGTCCCGGTAATTTAATGGGAATGCGACAAATGTTAAAAGGCATGTCAATTGATGAAGTAATTAATAAATTAAAAGGAATAACATGCGGTTCAAAACCAACAAGTTGTCCGGACCAGCTTGCACAATGCCTTATAAAATATCAAAAAGAATCAGGTGCGTTAAAATAATATTTTTATTATAATATTATTTAGTAGTGAGGATATTCAGATAGTGTCAATAGAATTAGATAATAAACAGGGATTAATAGCCGGGAACGGTCAATTGCCGGTTCAATTAGCAAAAAATGCAAAAGAAAACGGATTCGAAGTTGTTTGTATTTCCTTATCTTCGGATAATAAATCAGAGTTAAAAAAATATTGTTCAAATGTGTA
>CANQOM010000106.1 GCA_947625445.1 Candidatus Gastranaerophilales bacterium | reverse complement strand
CACATTGTTATATTAATACTAACTCTTGTCTGCTTTTCTTGCACCAATACCCATTACATCATACATGCAAGTTTTAATTCCTTCAATAGCAAGCAACGCAGCAGCAACCACTCCGATTTTTTTACATTTTAATGCTGCAATAGATAAACCTATTTCAGGTATACATTTTATAATTGTACCGCCAAAACCCGAAAAATAGCCTTTAGTTCTTGGCCATAAATGATTTAAAGGCATGCTTTGTTGCATATCAAACCAAGTTTTTTTCAATTTCGCAATGGTTGCACTTTCTTTTTCCATCGTCATATATTGAGAATACTGGTTATAAAATCTGTCACCGGTTTCAATTTGTTCTGTAACATTAGCCTTTTCTCTTCCGTTTACATGAGCATCATAAATAACGGACGCTAATGCTGCAACGCCCATTGCTTTTGATGCAACTTTAACAGGCTTACTTTTTAGTGCGCCCGATATATTATTTATAACATTTGAAACCTTTACTGCCATACTTACTACTTCTCTTTTTTATGTATTAATTTTTACTTTTGGTTTGTGAAGTATTTAAAAGTGCTTCACTTGCCATTTTTGCTTCTTGACCGTATAACTTATCAGAATTTAACAAGTTTTGTAAGAATTTAACTGTATTTTCATCACCATGAGCACTTCCCGAAGCAATAGGAGCCATTGCTAAAAGTCTATTGTTTTCATCAGGATCCTGAAGGGCAATATTAATCAATGCAGTTAATGCAGGATTATCATATCTTGATGAATCTTCTTCAAAACGTTTAATTAACTGATTTATAGCCATTTTCCTTACATTAGCATCTTGACTTCTCAAATAGTTTTCCATAGTTTTTATGTAATCATCGGTCAATTCAACAACTTCTTTATTTTGTCCTTCATTATTTTTTGCCTCATCAGATTTATTAATAGGGGCAGCTGCTGCATTAGAATTTGATGCGTTAGTATTATTTTGTTGATTTGTTTGAATTGGAGCAGAATTCATATTAGCTGCCTGTTGTGGTTGAACATTTGCCTGAGGCTGAATTGTTGAACAAGGTACACTTTGTGTATTACCTCCCATTCCGGTCGGATTATATATATTTATATTAACGCCTGAAGCGACCTGACCTGTCCCACCCGGATATAAAGACGTAGTAGGATATTGGTAAACAGGCACAACTCCATTTTGTATAGGAACATTATTTACAGGTGTTTGTATTTGATTAGACACCGGTTGATATGTATATAATGGCGTCCCCTGCTGCATATTTATTGGATTATTATAAATCGGAATTTGATTCATGTACTTATACCTTTTCCTATTAACATAAACAAACAAATAATGAAAAACATGCTACTTTTAATTTAATTCTTTAAATTTCTTAACAAAATATTAAAACAATGATAAAATAGATTGTCCGAGTAAATTTTTACAAGTAAAACAAAGGTGTTAACAAACGAATCTAATTGAGGTTATTAACTAATATAACTTTTGCGGAACTTCAAAAATATCAGTCATAAAGCATAGCACTTAATTAAATTTAAGGAGTTGTAAATGGATAAAAAAATAATAATAGGCTCTGACCACGCAGGTTTTAGATTAAAAGAAACAATTAAAATATTTTTAAATGAATCAGGTTATACGGTAGAAGATATCGGAACTTATAATGAAGAATCTGCGGATTATCCTATTATTGCTAAAAAATTATGCAAATTTATCAACGAAAAAAAATATGACAAAGGAATTTTAATATGCGGTTCAGGAGTTGGGATGTCTATTACCGCCAATAAAATAAAAGGAATAAGAGCCGTTGTTTGTTCAGACACAACCACTGCTAAATTTTCAAGATTACATAACGATACCAATATTTTATGTCTCGGACAGCGAATCGTCGGAGAATATTTAGCAAAAGATATATGTAAAATTTGGTTGGAAACTAATTTTGAAGCTCAAAGGCATTTAAAAAGAATTAATCTTATTGAGGATTAGATTCTTTTTTTAATATCAAAACCGCATCTTCTATATTTTTGGCATATATTATTACATCCTCAAGATATGCAAATGTCAAAGCTTCTTTTATAAACATTGACGGATTTATTAATATGAATTTCCCGCCATGCTCTGCACATATTTTGTATATATCAGCAAATATATATGCATTATCGCTATCAAATGTAGTAATTTCATTCAAATCAAAAACTACATTATTTACCCCCATATACATAGAAGAATTTACACTTTGAATCAAAGAATCAAATGTTTTGGAATCATTAAACTTCTTTATTACATAAGAAACTATGTTACTATCAATAACATATTTGGTATAAGCTACATTTGTATCAGTCTGTAAAGAACTGCTTAAAAATTTTAACAACTTATTATGCCATACATTATCTTTTTGAATATAGAAATCAATACCGCACTCATAAGCTTTATTTATCAAAGATTCATCATCTGTACCGGATATTACAACAATTTTAGTTTTATCACCGGATTCTTTTCTTCGTTTTTCTGCATATTGAATTAATTCAAGTCCGTCAGAACTGTCAGGAATAAACAAATCAACTATTACACAGTCAAAATGAGCTTTTTGGAGTTCTGAAATTGCTTCTTCTTTATTTCTTGCTACTCTTGGAATTATTCCTATTTTTTTCAATACAGTACTTAATTGATATATAGAGAGTTCTAAATCATCGGCAATTAATATTTTGCGATTTTTCATGTTCTCATTTTTTATATCGCCCGAAAAAGAATAAACTTTTCTTTCAATTCTGATAAGGGCTTCTGTTATATCATTAGATGTTATATCTTCATCTTTTTTTAATCTTTCTTCCAATGATGCAAGTTCAAATATTTTCTTAATCTGTTCTTCAGTTATATTTATATTCATATCTGTTCCGTCATAAATTTACCATACCTCAAAATACCAAAAATTCTAAGATTTTTCAAGATACATGTTATGGACTTTAGATATAAATTCCCCCTCAAAAACGTTCTAATTACTAATATTTATTTTTCTTTATATTTTTTTAAGAAAAAGTGACAAAAAATATATTTTGATGTTTTAATGTACATGTTAGGTTTTAAAGAATGCAAAAGTAAAGTAAAATATGAAAAAGAATTTTTTAATTAAACTGTTTATAATTGTTTTTATACAATTTGTTTTATTCCTTCCCGCAAAAGCTATTATTGAAAACTATAATACATTATCTTCGATTATTATAGAAAAAGCAGATAATAATACATATAAGTTAAATCTTGTATTTAAATCAAAATATCAAGGTAATGCTTTTATACAAAAAAAATCAAACGGGTCATATTATATTTTTCTGCCCAAAACTTATATGAATGCAGGAAAATCAAAAGTTGTTTATAAAAGCAGAAAAGATAAATCAAATATTAATATAAAACTTGAAGAAAAACCATATATTACAAGTTCAGTCGATTCCAGCTATGTTAGAATGACGGTTAATACAAAAGATGATTATTCACTTAAAATAGTTTCAAATACAGAAAAAGAAATTCAACCCAAGGGAATAATTCCCTTCTTAAAGGGATTTTTTAAGATGGCCGGATTTATGCTTTGTCTTGTCATTTTATTCATGTTCTTACCGAAGTTCATAAACAAAAAGCAATATAATCAAGAAACTATTTCAGGAATTATTGAAAGAAGAAAATCTGTATCAGAAAATAATTTTAAGACTGAAAGACAACAAAATAACAATATTCAAAATAATGAAACTGAAAGAATTACTTCTCCTTCCGTAATGATTAAAAAATCACTAAAAACTCCTTTAGAAAACTCTTTTAGTTGTTTTGATATTATAGATAACCAGAATGTAAACAAAAAAAATTATTACGATTTTAAACGAACTTTAAATAATAACTCCGTATTACTTTCTAATCAAAAAATCAAATCAAATATAAAAGCTCAGACAAACCCTATAAAAAAGAATACTGAAATTGAATTACCTGCAGCAGAAGATGTTATAAAAGAGCCTAAAAAAGAAGTTAAACAAGTACCCGAATTAATTTCAGTATTAAACATAACACATAACACAGGTTTTTATCTTACTAATGTCGGAGAAACCCTTGCATTATTCGGATTTGTTAATGATAACGTATTCTTATTAAAAAAATTCTCAGATTTATCACAAATAAATCTTCAAGCCAGATTCTATGATAAACATGGCGAAAATGATTTATATATTGTAAAACTTGATACTTATAAAGCGATGATAGAAATTTCCGAAACAGGTATGAAAGAATTGGCCGTTTTATAAATATGAAAAAAATATTTGCAATTTGCCTTATTATTTTTAGTTTTTTTATTATTCTTACAACTAATAATAAAATAAATGAATCTAATAATAAGACAGTTGTAAATTTTTCTTCCTGGGGTTCTCAAAGTGAAGTTACGGTTATTAAACAAATTATAAATGATTTTGAAGAAAAAAATCCTGATATTAAAATTAATTTTATTCATATTCCTCAAAATTATTTTCAAAAAATACATCTTTTATTTGCATCAGCTTTGGAACCGGATGTTATTTTTATTAATAATCAATATATTCAAATGTATATAAGAGCAAATCTTTTAGAGGATTTAACCCCTTATTTCTATAATCAAAAAAACGAATATTTTGATGAAGCCTTTAAATGTTTTATATCAGATAATAAATTGTACGCACTCCCAAGAGACATTTCAACTCTGGTAATATACTATAATAAAGATATTTTAAAAAAACACAACATATCTTCTCAAATAAAATTAAAAAATTTAGAAGATTTAAAAAATCTTGCACAAGAACTCACAACCAAAGACAATTTTGGTATAAATTCAGAAGAAGACCCTTTATATTGGTTGTATTTTCTCGCTTCAAACGGAGCCGGTGCTTTATCAGATGATACAAAATCAGTAATAATTGATTCAAAAAACAGTATTGATTCATTAAACTTGTACTCTGATTTTATAAATAAATATCATATAGCACCGTCAAAGTCACAAATAGGAAGTATGACAACCGCTCAAATGTTTATTAACGGTAAATTAGCATTATATATTAGTGGAAGATGGATGGTCCCTAAATTCAGAGAAACCGTTATGTTTGATTGGGATATAACAGAATTTCCGACTTCAGATAAAAATAAACTTTATATTGATTCATCAGGATGGGCAATATCCAAAAAATCTAAAAATAAAAAAGAGGCTATAAAATTTGTTGAATATATTTCATCATATTCATCTATAAACAAAATAGCTCAAAGCGGTTTAATAATTCCTGCACGAAAGGATAGCGCTAATGCATTAATTGTTTCAGATAAAAATAAAAAACCTCATAACTCTCAAATATTTATATCAATGATAGCAAATACAAAACCAACTCCGGTTATAAAAAATTATTCCGCTTTTAATGATATACTTAAAGAAAAGGGCTTGATTATTTTAACAGGGAATCATGATGCTAAAGACGTGTTTAATCAAGCTACAATAAAGAAGCTTACGGACTTATTATAATGGATTTTTTTTATAAATTTTTTAAACTAAAAGAAAAAAACACAAATATACAAATAGAATTAATAGCGGGAACTACAACATTTTTTACAATGGCTTACATGTATATTTTAAGTCCTAAAATATTGCAATCTGCAGGTTTAAACTTTTATTCTTCAATAAGTATAACGGCTATAATAATTTTTATAGGTTGTTTTTTAATGGCATTTATTGCCAATAAGCCTTATAATTATTGCACTTAAAGAAGACTGAACTGAG
>CANQOM010000105.1 GCA_947625445.1 Candidatus Gastranaerophilales bacterium | reverse complement strand
CCGGGTATTGATGCCATTAAAGAACCTGATTTCGGACCTTACATGAAAGATTTACAAAGACGTATAAAAATGAACTGGGATCCGCCTAAAGGTAATGAAAGTAAACGTGTTATACTTTTATTCTCAATCGCTAGAGACGGAAGACTCTTAAATGTTAGTATTCATAAGTCTTCAGGTCTTCCTGCAGCGGATAAAGCAGCAATTGATGCAGTAAAATTAACTGCTCCTTTCAGACCTTTACCTCCTGAATTCAAAGGTAAAAGCGTAGATATTCAGTTTACATTTGATTATAACGTATTCGGAGTATCAGGATAAGAAATAATATTATAAGAAAAGAGGAAATAAATTATGGAATTACTTTTACATTCAATTAAAATGGATTGGCCGGTATTGTTGCCTATCTTGTTATGCTCAATTTTAACAGTAGCAGTGGCTATAAACCGATTTAGTTTTTATAACAAAAACAGAAGAGATGTTGTTCGATTTATAAGAGCATTAAAAACAGAATTAGTTAACAACAGACTTGATGCAGCAAAAAATTTAAGTATCCAACTCGGCGGAGTTATAGGTGAAGTAGCTGAAGAAGCAGTGAGAATATTCTCAGAACAAAAAATAGGATTTTCACGTTCTTTTGATATTTCTGCAAACTTAGCAACAAGAAAACTTGAAAAATATTTAACAATATTAGGAACAATAGGCGGTGTTTGTCCGTTCTTAGGTTTATTCGGAACAGTTGTCAGAATATTGTATACATTCCAAGATTTAGCATCACAAGGAAATCAATCTGCAGCGGTTGCAATGGGTATAGGTTCTGCTCTTATTGCTACTGCCTTCGGGTTAGGTGTTGCTATTGTTGCAGTTATACTTTATAACTTATTCCAATCTACAGTAAAAAGATATGAAGACGATTTCCAACTTATTAAATTATTATTCTTAAGTTTTACTGATTCAGAAGAAAAAACACAATCAAAAGCACTTGTATAAGGAAATAAATAATGGCATTTTCAAATTCTGACAAAAAAGGTTTATTTACAGAAATTAATATAACACCTTTAACCGATATATTTTTGGTATTGCTAATTATAATGATGGTAATAGCTCCCTCTTTTCAATCGGTAGATAAGGATATAAATATCCCTGAAATAAATAGCGGAATCTCAATAGAACAAAAGAATGCCGAAATATCAGTAACAAAAAATGCAGAATATTTTATAAACGGAAGACCGATTTCATCCGATAACCTTGTACAAGAATTAACAGAATTAAAACCCAAACTTGAAAAACCTGAAGTTGTTGTGAAAGCGGATACTGATACTAAAAGCAGTGAAATACAAAAAATAATGAAAGCCGCACAGGAAGCTGAATATTCAAAACTAGTAATAGCAGGTGAACCTTTGACTAAAAAAGAACAAAAAACTTTACAAGAAAATTCAGTACAAAAAACAATAAAAGAAAATAAAAAATCTACTAATATAAATAATGATTATAATTGGGACGAATAAGGAAATCATATTATGCCAGGACAAAGAAAAACATTCAATGAAATAAATATAACCCCTTTGACAGATATATTTTTAGTTCTGTTAATTATAATGATGGTTATCGCTCCATTATTAGACCAACAGGGTTTAAATTTAGCAGTGCCTAATATGATTGAAGTTCAAGATGAAATAAAAGATTCTAAATTAGTCAAAGTTATAGTTACAAATGATAATAAATATATGTTAAATGATAATGAATTATTACCCGAAAAAATGGGAAAAATCATTGCTGACGAATCAAAAGAAAATCCTGACGGATTATTAATAATGACAGAAGAAAATGCAACTCACGGTGCGGTTGTTAAATTAATGGATGAAGCTCGTAATAACGGCGTTACCAATATTTCTATTACAGAATATTAAAGTTTAAAGTTGAAATTTTGAATTTGTCTGGTATCTTTTAGTCTTTCTTGGTTATAGAAACTAAAATTGTCTATTTTCCCTGATATTTTTTCGTCGCCTAATATTTGTTCATTTGATAAATTTTTATAATTTACTTTTGTAGAATTAAAAAAAGCATATTGACTTCCGTTCAAATAATGTCTTTCTTTTAAAAGTTTATTGTATTCAAGTTTTATATTAAATATATCATTTGTTACATTAAGTTTCGATTTCTTTCTATCATTATTTATATCTCTGATTTTTTCTTTTTCCTTTTTATAAAAAGACTTAATTTCTTTAGCATCAGCTCCCGTGCATAAATAAACATCACCCAAAGAGCGAGTCATAAAAACACCATTCTTGCCATTATAATCATTTATTAAGTCTTTAAAAAAATTTCTAATACCTTTCGACTCTTTTTTACTATATATATTTGATTTTTTTCCGTTTAAAACTTTTGATACTTCGTATGTATATTTATCTACTTTGTTAGAATATCCATGCTCTGAATTTGTAATTGAATCTACTCTGATAACACTGCCAAACGATAGTTTCAAACTATTTACAGAATTAATTTTCATACCTAACTTTCTCTCTTAATAACCATACTTGTATTAAAACTTAGAAATATATTTTTTACTATAAAATCTATTTAAATGTTATTTTTTTGTAACAAAAACTTTCTCAGACAATTAATCAAAAATCAGACTAAAAAGTTCTTTAGTACTATAAATATCTTTAGTAATACAAAGTTTAATATTAAGAGCATTTTCAACATCTTTAACGGTTAATCCGTCTAAAAATTCGGTTGTGTAAGGTCTTATCATTATTGAAGGAATTATTACATTTTTATAACACTTACCTTTTAGTTGATTAATTAAATCATTAGCGGTAATTAAGCCTGCAACATTAACATCCTTACCCCAAAACTCACTTTTAATCGGATGAACATCTATATAAACATTTTTTATTTTATTTAATTTTTCCGCAAAATTATAAAAAGCACCCGATGCACTGACCGAACATGCTAATGTAAATTCTTTTTTTTCTTTTACACTTTTAGGTGCTTTTATTATTCTCTTATTAAAATCATCAATAAGGCATCTTAAAGAACCTACTCCGTCTTCCAATTGATTAAATCCGTTGTAGTATTTTTTTTCCGGAATATCAAGCCCGGCTATAAGAAAAAATTCATCCGATACACTTGCAATATTCTTTTTAATCTTTTTGTTAAATTGTTCAACAATCTCAATAGTATCCATTGCAATTTTTTTTGTAACCTGCTGAAGTTTTTCTTTTCTGTATTTCGTTATACCTACAGGTACTATTGCTATTGAATTTAAAATAGTTTTATATTCCCATAAATCTTGTAGAGTTCTTTTTAATTCTTCTCCGTCATTATACGAAGGACATAAAACTATTTGAGTATTGATAGGAATATCGTTTTGTTTAAGAAAATCAAGTTCTTTTAATAGATTTGCGGCATTTTTATTTCTGAGCATTTTTGCTCTTAATTCGGGATTAGTCGTATGAACTGAAACATAAAGTGGCCCCAAGTGTTGAGTGGCAATTCTTTCTTTATCTTTTTTGGTTAAATTGGTAAGTGTAACGTATGTTCCCTGTAAATATGATAATCTGTAATCATCATCTTTGATATATAAAGAAGGTCTTAAACCTTCGGGTTGTTGGTCAACAAAACAAAATATACAATTATTTGCACAGTGTTTAATTCTGTCAAATATTGCGGATTCAAACACGAATCCCAAATCTTCATCAAAATCCTTTTCAATTTCGTAGCATTCAACTTCTCCTTCAGGAGTTTTTATTTCCAATTCAAGAGTTTCAGCCATAGTCATATATTGATACTCAATATAATCGCACATTTTTTTACCATTAATAGTCAATAATTCAGAACCAACTTTAATATCAAGTTCTTCTGCAATAGAATTTTTTTCTATTGAAGAAATAATAGCAGACATAATTCTAATCTACCTTTAATTTCTTTAAATATTCTTTTAAAGCTTTATATTCAGCAACTGTTCTGATAAAAGATTGAGTTTGAAAATAATCGGCATTAATATATTCATTTTTCAATAAATTTTCAATTTCATATTGATAACCGTCAATTTCTTTATTGAGTTCAGAAATATAACGTTTTCTCTCTTCAATATTTAAAAGCCCCATCGTTGCCAATCTTGCTTGAACTCTTGTATAAAATAGAGACGGATTATCTCTCAAAGTAGAAAAATAATATTCTCTGAATAAATCCAATCCTTTTTTTGTAATACCGTAATAAGAAGATTTTTTACCTCCATCTGACATTCTTTCAACCAAGGATACTGCTTTTTGAGATAAAAGACGTTTTAGGGCAGGATAAATAGTTCCTATACTCGGCTTTGTAAAATATCCGAATAATTCAGATATTTCTTTTCTTATTGAATATATTGTTTTTTCACGTTTATGAATAATGTATAAAATTAAAATTTCTATCATAAATAATTTATATCATAAATCAATTTTTTAGGCTAAGTATTAACATAAAAAACAGGTTAATAAATTAACCTGTTTTTTTAATATTTATTTTAATTATCCGAGTAAATTTTTACGATAAGCCGAAGGTGTTACAAAGCGAAACATAGCAACGAATTGAGTATGATTGAGCTTGTTTACGTCAGCTGAGTATATTTTACGAGTGGAGTTTTAAAAAAGTGAGCACTCATATAGCGACGAGGAGTCGGTGGTAGAGTGCGACACTTGATTAAATATTAAGCTAAATAACAAACATTCGGTCTATGTTCTTTTAAATATTCGTCTACATAGACTTTTTCACCTGTTTTAGGGTCTATCATTACAGGTCTTTCTTCCATTGCCCCCGGTACTGGTTTATCATGTTTACCAATATTTCCTGTTATACCACCATCTTCCGGCAAATCACAACCAACAGGCATACGGAAAATAGGTCTGTTATCTTCCTGATTATATTTTCCTGCAAATCCTGATTTATCAGATACCATTGGACCATACAAAGACGCACTTGAAATCATAAAACCTCCAAAAAATTATTTAATATTACCTACCTTTACTTCTATATAAAAAAATTTATTTTAAAAAATTTACTGAAAGTAAAAAAATAATTAATAAAATTTACAATTTTTTTTAATAAAAAAATACTTGTTATCAAGTATTCTTTGTGTCAAAATTTAACTGAAGGTGTGCATCAATGACAGATTACAATTTAGTATATATACTGGACGGTAAAATTTATATCAATTTGACAAACAGTTGCACAAATGACTGCATATTTTGTATTCGCTCTATTAAAGATGATGTTGTAGGAGCTAATCTGTTTTTAAATACCGAAAATGTTAAAGCCGATGATGTTATTAAACAATTAGAATCAATGAAAGATAAACTTTCAAGTGAAATTGTATTCTGTGGCTATGGTGAACCAATGCTTAAACTTGATGTTTTAAAAGAAGTCGCAAAATATATAAAAGAAAAGTATCCTAATATTAAATTACGGGTAAACACAAACGGTCACGCTAATTATGTTTATAAAAGAAATGTAGTTCCGGAGCTAAAAGGTTTAATAGATGAATTTTCAGTAAGTTTAAACGGTGAAAATAAAAAAGAATATGATGAATTATCTAAACCTAATTTTGATGAAGCATATGAGGAAACAAAAAAATTTATAAAAGCCTGCGCAGATGCAGATATTAAAGTTACTGCAACTGTAGTGGAAGGCTATAAAGGCAGACATCTGAATTTAAAAAACTGCGAAAAAATCGCAAATAATTTAGGCGCTAAATTCAGAGTGCGTGAATGGATTGAAAACGGTTACTAATAAAGGAAAGGACAAAATAAATGAACACTTTAGACAAAATCATGAAACCAAAG
>CANQOM010000104.1 GCA_947625445.1 Candidatus Gastranaerophilales bacterium | reverse complement strand
TAAAAGAAATTTTATTGTATGCAATATAAGACGAATTTATTTTATTTATATTATAATTTATTGGATTTATCACAATTGACCCTATTTTTTATATAAATAATAAAAGGTGTGAAAATAAAATTTGCCAAGTGAATAATCTGAAAGAATTATTTAAAATTTTGAAATATTATTTATAATTTTATGTCAGCAATACATGTTTTTGATAGAATAAAAACGTATTTAATTATATCAGGGGATATTTTATGAAAAATAAAATAATTATGTTTTGGGCAATAGTAATACTTACTATAATTTCAGTTGTAATAATAAAAGTGAAACCAATACCTTTAGGGTTAGATTTAGTAGGTGGTTCGAGAATTGTACTGGAAGCTCAAACAACCGATACAATATCAAAAATCACTCAGGATATGATGGACGGATTAAAGACTGCATTAGAGAACAGAGTAAATGCGCTTGGGGTATCCGAAACAATGGTTCAACAAATGGGAGAAAAAAGGTTATTAATAGAAATACCTAATATTTCAGACCCCAAACTGGCAAGAGAATTTTTAGGAGAAACTGCAGAATTGGAATTTAAAAAACCGATTTTGGATGAAGAAGGAAATACAACAGGCTGGGAAGCATCAGGGTTATCCGGAGAAGATTTGAACAAGGCAGCAGTTTCAACAGACCCTGCCGGAAGATGGATTATATCTCTTGAATTTAACGGTAAAGGTGCAACAAAATTTGCTAAATTAACAAGACAATTTAAAGGGTATCCGATAGCAATATATTTTAACGGAGAAAGTATTTCAGAACCTGTGGTACAACAAGAAATAACAGGCGGAAATGCTCAAATTACAGGTGAATTTACGCATGACGAGGCAAAAAAAATAGTTGATTTATTAAATGCCGGTGCGCTGCCGGTACCTGCTGAAATTATTGAAGAAAATACTGTAGGACCAACATTAGGAGCAGATAGCCTTCATAAAAGTAAAATTGCAGGTTTAATCGGTATAGCTGCCGTTATGTTATTTATGATTATTTACTATAGAGTTCCCGGAATTATTGCTAATATTGCTCTTATAATTTATTCTTTGATAGTATTTGCAATATTTAAAATAGTACCTGTAACATTGACTTTAGCCGGAATTGCCGGGTTTATTTTGAGTATAGGGATGGCAGTAGACGCTAATATACTTATCTTTGAAAGAACAAAAGAAGAATTAAAATCCGGAAGAACACTGTTTACCGCTATTAACTCTGGCTTTGACAGAGCTTTTACAAGTATTTTTGATTCAAATATGTCAACAGTAATAATTTGTGTAATACTTTATTTCTTAGGTTCAAATATAGTTAAAGGTTTTGCACTTACTCTGGCAATAGGTGTAATAGTAAGTATGTTTTCGGCTATAACCGTAACAAAAAATATGATGCACTTAATGTTTGGTACCGGACAATTAAAGCATCCGTTTTTATTCGGACTTAAAGAATCAGATATTAATGATGCATATTCGGCATCTGAAACAAGTCGTGAAAATGCTAAGTTCGGTGTATTGGATTAATTTGAAGGAGATTTAAAAATGTCATACAGTGTTTTAAACACAAAAAAATTTATAGATGTTATTAAGTACAGATGGTTATGGTTGGCTATTTCGTTTATATTCCTTTTTCCTGGAATTATAGCTATGATTTGGTCAATGAAAGTATATCCGACTCATACACCGCTATTAGTGGGTATTGACTTTACGGGTGGTACTATTATTCAATATGCCGTTAATAAAAATATTTCAACTGATGAAATAGGTAAAATCAGATTAGATTTGACAAAGAATAATGTAGAAACACCTGTTATTCAGATTCTTAAACCTTCAACTCAAGAAGAATCATCTGAAATTAAAAATATTATTTCCATAAAAACAAAATTTTCGGCTAACGGACAAAATGAAACTTTAGATAAAGTATCAAATGTTATTAAAGCTGATTATCCTGATTCTCAATTAGTACAAGTAAATTCAGTAGGTCCGGTTTTGGGAAAACAACTGTTTGTTAATTCATTAATAGCTATAAGTCTTGCACTTCTTGCTATAGTCATTTATCTCACACTCAGATTCCATTTTGAGTTTGCAGTTGTTGCCTGTTTGGCTTTATTTCATGATGTACTATTTGTAGTAGGTGTATTTTCTATTTTAGGTCTTTTCTACGGAGTTACAATAGACAGTTTATTTATTACCGCTATATTAACAGTTTTAGGCTATAGTGTTAATAACACTATAGTAGTTTTTGACAGAGTAAGAGAAAATCTAAAATTTTATTCTAAAAAAGCTACCTATAATGAAATTGTAAATGCATCAGTTAATCAAACTTTAGCAAGAAGCATAAATACATCTTTAACAACATTGTTAACACTTGGTGCTTTATATTTCTTTGGCGGAGTAACAACAAAAGATTTTGTATTGGTAATGATATTAGGTGTAATAGCCGGAACTTATTCAAGTATATTCTTTGCTAATACATTAATTGCTCTATGGAATGAAAAAATAGAAGCAAAAAAATCTAAAGTGAGCGCATAATGTCAAATGATAAAAAATCATTAGCTCAATATGTTCAAGAACGACGTGAAAATATAGGATTATCTGTTCTTGGACTGGCAAAGAAAACTGCTATGAGTGTTGAACAAATTGAAGATATAGAATCCGGTAAAGAATTGTTCCTGCCTGCTACAATTCGACAGAAACTCGCTAAGGGACTAAAGGTAAATCCGTCTGAAATTAAAGAATATGAAAGAATTATGCTTGTTTCTTATGATAAAATTGATGAAAATTATATAAACAATGTAAAACAGGCTATTTTGAACGGAGATATTGATAATTTAAGATGTCCTATTTGTTCAAGTAAACTTAATACCAGAATAGTAAAATTGCTTGATCTTGAAAATAATATTGCATTGCATCCAAAAGCACAATGCACTAAATGTTCATTTCAAATTAAATAACTGAAACAACTACCCTGAACCAAGTTCAGGGTATGTTTTATAAAAATTAGGATATAAATCCTTATTTAGCTTTTTTTGAATATAAAGTAAGTGATAAACCGATTAATATATAATCTGTATTCCCTGAGAAAGAACTTATATCAAGTTTTGAAACTGTAATGAGATAAGGGAAATTATTATTTAACTCAACTAAAAATGTTTGTAATTGTGAATAAGTTCCTACTAAGAAAAACTTTAATTCACAAGCATTGTAACTTTCCGGAAATTTTTGATATAAAGGGTCAAATGCAGGTTTTAAATCATATTCAATAGAACGAATTAATAACCCGTTATATTTAACTCTTTTAATAATATCTTCAAACATGTTCCCAAACATACCAAGGTTTTCATTTGCAGAAGCTTGATTTGTTTCATAGATTTGTTTGATAGATCTCAATTTCATTTCTTCTTTAGTATTTTTTTCTTTAAGAATTTTATCTTGTTCTTCAAGTTCTCTGGCTTGTTGTTCTGCATTTGCTTTGTCATTTTTTGCATTATTAAATTCTTCAATTAATGGTTTAACTGTTGAAAAAACTATTCCTATAAATATCAAAACTGATACTAATATACATAATGGAATAATTTGTTTTTTTAATTGTTTATTCATATTTCCCTCTAACTATTGATATAATTAAATAATAGGTGGTCTTGCCGGAATTTGATCTCTTGAAGCCCTGCCCGGTCTAACCGCATTGTTATTTTGACTTTGTTCTTGTTGCATTTTTTGCATTTGTTCTATTTCATTATATTCATTTTGAAGAACATCTCCGATAAATTGAACATCAACTGTTGAAGTTTTTATTTCAAATGTAACACCATCCGGTATAATTGACGTTGGGTCAATTGTAGGGTCATTAAGTGATAATTTTGAAACCATTAAATCCTGGTCTTTTTCTTTTAAACCTTTAATAAAGTTATTAACTGCATCACTGGAACGTGATTCTCCAAGTATTCCTATTCCCCCTTGAGGGTTAACAACAAATCTCTTAATAAAGATATCCTGCGGAATTTCTGATGATAATCCGTTATAAACGTCTATAACTTTCCTATTGTTATCGCTTATTTGTTGAAGAATGGGGAATACACTCTCTTTATTTTGATCTTGTTTTGCAATATTTGATTTGAAAACGTTAATACTTTCATTGCTTTTATCTTTCAAACTATTCATTGAAGAAATTTGCGAACCCAATATAAGTTTAGCTATACCAAAAATAATTAAAGCTACAATTATTGCAGATGCTACGCAAAATCCGACAAATAAATATAAACTACCTTCCAAATCACCTATTTTAATAACGTTTTTAGGGATTCTTTCGGCAGGTAAAAAGTTTAAATCTAATTCGTATTCATCAAAATCACTTATTGCAGCACCCACTGCTTCTATTGTAAGGTATGAAACAATGTTTTTATCAATATCTGCTAATGGGTTTATTTCAATAAATTCTTCACTTTGGTGACTGCTTTTATTAATACAATCAATATCTCCGTTAAAACTTATATTTCTTGCAATTTGTTCGGCATTAACTTCATCAGCTTCACTTATTATTAACAAAGCTTGAGGTTTATTTTTAGAAATAGCATTTGTGGCAATTTTTGATATAACCGAATAAACTTCATCGATTGAGAAAGACTTAACCGCTAAAGGTTCTTCTGTTATTCCTGATAATGTTTGACCTTTTAAATAGAAAGAAGAACAAGTATTAGGAGTAACAAGAAGTACTATTGAACTGTTATCTTTTCTGATTAATCTGTTAAATCTGTCACAGTATAATAAAGTTTTAATCATCGATGTATAAGAAGTTTCAATTCTTGTTATTTCAACACCAAGTGTGTCAAAAGCATCAAGGATATTAGAAATAATTTTGGTTTGAACAGCTCCGTAAATAATATTCTTAACATTGGGATTAATATCACTGTTAACTAATTCATATTTTATAGTAGGTTCATTTCTTTTAAAAATATATAAATCTGAAAGTTCTTCAGATAAATTATCTTCAATGTATGGTTTATCGGAAGGATTATCTAAAACAGAAATACCCAACATTACGTTAGGTATATTTAATGCTACGCTGCATTCAGTAGGTTCTAAAGCTGCTTCATCAAATAATCCTTCAATAATTTCCGTAAATTCATTAAAATCCATTATTTCTCTAACGGCATTATTATATTTAATGTTGCCGGAAACATATTTCACTACTGATTTTGTTTTTTCGTCAACACATACAAGTTCAATAATACTATTTGCAGATACTGATATACCTACATGAATCTTTCTTTTAAATCCCAGTCTTTCTAAAAACATACTAAACTATAACCAATCTATTTTTAAATAAACAATACTTTACATATAATTATAACTATAATATTCTAAAATTGCATTTTTGAAAAGAAACTTAACGTATGAGTTTCACTTAATTTACTATATCATATAGTGTATAATATGAAAAGAAGGCATAAAAGAAATGAATGATTTTATTTTTGGGAAAAATAATGTTCTTGAATCATTAAAAGAAGGTCAAAGGTATATAAGCAAAATTATTTTAATGAGAGGAATGAAGGATAGCGGTAAAATTGATAAAATAATAGATTATGCTCAAAAAAGGGGAATAGTCTATCAATTTTTACCTAAAGAAAAGTTTATTCAATATAAAGAATATTCTCATCAGGGTGTAATAGCATATATATCGCCCATAAAATATGTAGAATTGGAAAATTTTCTTAATAAAAATAAAGAATACAAACGTGTAATAATAACAGACGGAGTAGAAGATCCGCATAACATGGGTTCTATTATCAGAACTGCGGTATGTGCCGGATATGATGCAATTATATTGCCTTCAAGAAGG
>CANQOM010000103.1 GCA_947625445.1 Candidatus Gastranaerophilales bacterium | reverse complement strand
CAAGTCCGGCTCAAGGCAAATTAAACACTCCTAAAAAGGAGTGTTTTTTATATTGCCGGACTTTCACACGCAGTTCTAAATTCGCAAAAGCTCATTAAGAACTTGCGGTTTGCCGTTCTTTGTTGCACAAAGCCGGCATGTGGTCTTGCCCCCAATCGAGCTATTGCTCTCTTGGACAATTCCGCACAAGTCCGGCTCAAGGCAAATTAAACACTCCTAAAAAGGAGTGTTTTTTATATTGCCGGACTTTCACACGCAGTTCTAAATTCTCAAAAGCATTTCTCCATTGGATTAGATATATTCAGCTTGGTTATAGACAATAATTTGAATATTTTGTATAATTGTTAGATGTTGTTTTGCAATCTTGAATAAGCTATTTGCAAATTTTTGACTCACACATTTAGCGTATCTGAAAAAATATACTCAGAAAAACTAACTAATTTAGAAAGAGGGAAAAATGAAAAAAATATCTGCTTTGATACTATTATTGTTTATAATGATTACTTTTACAGGTTGTTTAAAAAAATATAAAACCGTAGAAGATTATTCTAACGCTATGTATGCACTTCAAAACTCTTTTCCCGCTTATACTCTAAAAGTTAAAAAAGTTTTAACTATTTCTAAAACTGATGAATTTTACTATACAACTTATCGTAAAGGTGATAAATGGAAACTTGAAACTTCTAAAACTCAAGATGGTGAAGTTTCTCAGGTGGTGGTTTGTGATGGTAAAGATATTTATTCTTACACTCCTGGTGGTAAATTCGCAGTTTCTATGCCTAAATTTAAGGATATCAGCCAAGAAGAATATATTCTTTCTTCTTATCCTCTTAATGGAATTTTTAATTGGAATGATGCGGATGATTTAATTGCAAATAATTCTTCACCTGCTATTACTAATAATAAAGAAAGAAGAAACGGGTTTGATTGCAGATTAATTTCCTATGGTGATAATAAGGAAATTTGTGTAAGTGATAAATATGGTATTTCTGTTTATGAAAAAACTTCTTTCCAAGATAAGTTTAATAAAGACAGAAATGTTGAAACGACCACTGATGTTATTTATATAAACAATGAGGATATTGACGATTCTGTTTTTGAACTTCCTGAAAATATTAAAAAAGTCAGTGTTGATGAAGCTATTAATGAAATGAAAAAATTATTTAATAATATAAAAATAAAAAAATAATTTAAGTATGTCGATAGCTGAATAGCTATAAAATCGAGTGCGAGGCAATTTTAAAGACTGTAAACTCAAGGTTGTAAAGCTGAATTATAAACTATCAGTTTGCGTCAGAATATGGCATTTGGTTATACTTTTGAATCTTTATCATCTATTTCTTTTGAAATAATTGTTTTTAAAACCCTTGCCCCGATATATACTCCTGTACCTATTGCAATTACTGCACCTACAGTACTTAAATATGACAATCCTATAGCACATGCTATAGCGGCTGAAATTACTCCTATTTTAAATGACATTGATGCATCATCTTTTAAATTTGCATCCATTCTTGCTAACTCTGTATTATCTGGTTTTGCTTGTTTTACAAATGTATCTTGTGTCATGTTATTCATTGAAGCAAATGTTGGAGCCTGAGTTGTAATATTTTGTTCAAACAATTTTGGTGCTATTGCTTCCAGTTTTGAAACTTGGCTTTTTACTTCAAATATATCTTTTTGTAATTTTGAATCTAACTGAATACGGTTTTCGTTTCTTCTGTCATTCCCGCTTCGTCTGTCTATTGCAACTTCAATATTTTGTTGCCTTCTGTCCGGCTTTCTTTGATATTGCGGATATAATCTTGTTACTCTATTTAAAATCAATTTTACTTACCTTTTTATCTAACCGAAACATCTATCATGTTAAAGCTTAAACATAATATTTTTTGCCATGTCTTTTTTGTAAATTTTATTAAAATTTTGTTTTTATTATATCAATATTTTTCAATTTTGTAACTTTAATATTTATAAAGTAAGAAAATAATTATGAAAATTGCGTCCAATTTTGTTAGTAAATATAATTTTAATAATGTAAAGGCATTTAAATCTTCTCAAACTCCTGAGATGTCGGCTAATTCTGCAAATTCGACCAATCTGATCAATTCTAATGCCATTTCACAAATTAATTCAAATTTGCCTGTTTCTTATTCAAAAGTCGGAGAAATTTCTATCCCGGGGCTTAATCAAAAAGCTCATGTTTTTAAGTTGGCTAATGGGCAAAAAGTTGTTATTTTATCTAAAAAAGGCCCTACTTTTATTAAAACAACTTATAATGTCGGTTCTTTAAATGAAAAGGATGATATAAGAGGTATCAGCCATTTTATTGAACATAATATGTTTAACGGAAGTAAGGATTTAGCTCCGAAAGAGTACGATGCACGTTTATCTGACATGGGGGGAAGCACTAATGCTTCTACGAGTTTTGATTATACTGATTATTTTCTTTCTCTTCAGTTACTTGATGATAAATCCTTGGAAGAAGCTATTAAGTTGAATGCAAATTTGACTCAGTATCCGATTTTTCAAAATGACCAATTGGAAAAAGAAAAAGAACCCGTCAAATCTGAAATTGATATGTGTTCTGATAATCCTTCTTCTTTAGCTTATTCAGCGTTATTAAAAAATTTATTTAATATTCAGTCTGACTCAGAAAATTTTATTATCGGTACTAAAGATAATATTAATGCTTTAACAAGAGATAAAGTTTTGGATTATTTTAATACCTGGTATACTCCTGATAATGCAGTTACTGTTATAACAGGGGATGTTGATGTTGATGAAACAATTAAGCTTGTTTCTAAATACTATAATAAGAAAAATGATTATTCAAAAATTAATCAAAGACAACAAGAACCTTTAAAATATATTGATAAAACTGTTCGTCAGGATGTTATTGCCAAAAATTCACTTTCCTCTTCTATCAATTTAGGGTTTGTTATTCCTGAAGGAACTTCTCAAAAAGAACTTGAAGATATTGATATGCTTTTGAAATTTTTATCTTCAGATAATTCTCGACTCACTAAAAAACTTGATAGTTATGGAGCTAAATTAAATACAGAGTATATTAAAATTCAAAATAAACCTAATAGTGCGCAAGCTTTAATTATGAATTTATCGGTTTCAGAAAATCAAATAGAAGATGTTTTAAAAATTTTATATGACGAAATTACTTATATTTCTAATAATCCTCCTTCTTTTCAAGATGTTGAATTGAAAAAATCTAAAACTATTAAAGCATTTAATGAAATTAGTGAATCTTCCCGGGATATTAATTCTATTCTTACTAAAGTTATGTTAGAAGGCGGGAATACTAATTATTTTAATGATTCTATAAATAATATTTTGGCGATTACTCCTTTGGATATTTCTAATGCAGCTAAAAAGTTTCTTGATTTAAATAAAACTTCTATATATGTTTCTCATTCTAAAGATGCTAATGCTGACGATATTCAAAAAAATTATAATAAAAGTATTTCTAAAAGTATTTCTTTCGGTTCTTCCCATAATCCTATGGACAATATTAATGATGAAATTAATAAAATTGAACAGTATAGATTGCCAAATAATATTAATACTGCGATTATTCCCGGTGAGTTTGGTTATAAATCTTTAATTACTGCTGATTTTAATAATGAAGGGTTAAATAATGTACCATCTCCTGCTCTTGATTTATTAAATATGTTACTTGAAAGAGGTACTGCTTTTAAAAATATTGATACCGTTTCAAATATCAATGAACAAAAATCTTTATATCAATCCATTTTTGTTTCTAAAAAAGGTATTTCTTTTTCTTCCGGATTTTATCCTGAAAATATTAGTGAAGCTTTATCTTTATTAAAAGAAAATATTCTTTATCCTAATTTTTCACAGGAAGAATTTGACAGAGCTAAAAGTATTCTCAAAGATTCAATTTTGGATGAAATGCCTTCTGCTGATGATAAATTGTATAAAGATATATTTGGCAATAATTATTTAAATAAAGATGAAAAACTTAAAGTATTAGATTCTCTGACTTTACAGGATATTCAAAATATCTATTATTCGGCTATTGCCAATTCAAAAGTAAATATTTCAATGATAGCTCCTGACGATAAAAAATCAATTATGAAAAATATAATGCATAATGAATTTTCTCAGAATATGCCTATATTTAAGCCGTTTTCTACTAACCATGATTCTTCTTATTACACATATAAGCCTAATACCGAAACGAAAGTATATACAGAATCTATTGAAAATGCTCAGGCTTATTTATCTCAATATTATATATATCAAAATTCCGAAAATGTTCAAGATGAAGCTAAAATAAAACTTTTAACAGAAATTTTGGGTGGAGGCATGAGTTCCAGACTATTTCTTGATTTAAGAGAAAATCAAAAATTAGCTTATCATGTTAATGCTATTAATGATAGTGTGAATAATACTGGTTTAATGAAGCTTTATATTGAAACTACAACTGATAGCCCTAATCCTAATGAAGGTTCGCCAGAAAATGTTAATAAGGCGCTTGAGGGATTTAATAAAAATGTTGAATTATTAAAATCTCAAAATGTTTCCCAAAAAGAACTTGATAGAGCTAAGGCAAGTGTTAAAACTTCCATTTTAAATGATTTGGAAACTAATATTGACAAAGAAAGTTTCTTTTCTTCTTCTGTAAGTTCACAATACGGACTTAATTATTATAAATATTTGTTGGAAGCTATTGATAATGTTACAGTTGATGATATTAGAGCGGCTGCAAATTATGTATTCAAAAATCCTCCTTTATTATCTGTTAACGCAAGTAAGAAAACTTTGGATGCTTTGAATTTGTCTGGGAAATAATAAAAAAAGACTAATATGTTAGTCTTTTTTTATTATATATTTTTATTTATTTTTATTCAGATTCTTTTTCTGTTTCTTCTTCTGCTGCTGAAATCTCTTTTACCTCATCACTTGAAGATTCTTCGTTATCTTCAAGCTCATCAGAATCTGATTCTTGAATATTATCTTCATCTTCTTTTGTATCTTCTTCAGAATCTTCTTTTTCTTCCGAATCTTCTTCGTTATCAATTTCGTCATCATCAGAAACTTTTTCTTCTTCTTCTTGAAGTTTCTTTCTGATTTCATTTAGTTCTTCTTCTGTTTTTGCTCTTACAATAGGAATATTTAACATCAGAGCGACTGCATCTCCCTCATTTTTTAGTCCTATTTCAAGTTCTTCTTTATCTATTACAACATACTTTGAAAAAACTTCTATTAATTCTTCTCTCATTTTATTCATGATAAGAGGATCTAATTTTGTTCTGTCATGCATTAAAATGACTTGAAGTCTGTTTGTAGCACATTCACTTGTGTTTTCAGATTTTTCTATTTGGAACAATTCTAATATTTTATTATATATATCTGTAAAAAGTGTTTTCATTTATTGCTCCTTTCCGCGTTTAGAAAGATTTGAAAAGAATTTTTTTATTTTTCCTACAAAATCTTTCGGTTCGTCTATATCTAAGAAAGGAACTTCTTCCCCGTTAATTCTTCTTGCTACATTTATATATGCTTTCCCTGCTAATGATTTTTCATTATTTATTATTGGTTCACCTCTATTTGTTGATGTAATTATGCCTGTATCTTCAGGTATTATACCTATTTTCTGGCATGATAAAATATTTTCAACATCTTCAACACTCATCATATCATTTGTTTTAATCATATTAGGTCTTACACGGTTAATTAAAAGTTTATAGCTTTCAATGCCTTCTGCCGCTTCTAATAATCCTATAATTCTATCTGCATCTCTTACTGCTGACATTTCAGGTGTTGTTACAACTATAGCTTCTGAGGCTCCTGCTATTGCAGTTTGAAACCCTTGTTCTATTCCTGCTGGACAATC
>CANQOM010000102.1 GCA_947625445.1 Candidatus Gastranaerophilales bacterium | reverse complement strand
CTTGAAAATAAATTTAGAATGATAGGTGCAGATATCCAAAGAATTAATGAAGAAGATAATGCATTTATTAACCAAGGTAAAGGAAATTTAAGTGAATCACAATTATAAAAGATGGTATGATCATGATCCTGTTTTACTTGAAGTAATTAATATGCTTCAAAACTATCAAACTGAACTGAAAGAACAAGCGGAAATATTTTTAGCTGAAATAGAAAAAAAAGTTTCTAAAGAAGCTATAGATAAATTTTATGAAATGGTAAGACCTAAAGTCTGCAATCGTTGGTATGATAAAGATCCTGTAATTTCCAAAACAATTGAATTATTAAGGGTTGTACCACCGGAAATACAACAGGCAACTGCTAAAAATTTTCTAAAAGCACTTGAAGATATGGGCATTTACCATAAAGAAAATGCAGATTAATCAAGTATTTCGCTTGTTACAATATTTACTCTTATAGGTTGATATAATCTAGTATAGATAATTTGACCGTCTCTAATCTTAAAATTAGAACCTTTAATAACTGTTTTAACTGCTTTTTTAACTTTATTAGCTTCTGCTATAGGAGTCTCATATTCTGCTATAGCCATTATTCTGGTATATAAATTATTTTTATTTGCAGCAGACAATTCAAAAATTATTTCTCCGTTTTTAAAAAAAGTAAATGCTTTAGTTGTATCAAGTATTTTCCCGATTAAAATAATATCTTTAGAAAATAAAAGATGATTTTCATCATCAACAATATTATCAGAAAATCTTGCTTTAAACATTTCTCCCGGCATTGAAATTTTAGACCCTATTTGCCCTGTAATAGTTATAGGTAATACTGTCTTTGCAGGAATAGTCGCAACATCTCCATCTATTAACACATTTTCAATTTTTATACCTTCAGCAGTTTTTGGTGTGGTTTCTTCTTTTAATTTTAATGCTTTATATGAATCAATTTCTCTTCTCATTTTTGAAAGGAAAACGGCTGCTTGTGCTCTTGATACATATTTATCATAGTCAAGATAATTTTCTCTTGGTGGCTCTTTTGCAATAACATCTATTTTTTCCGCTTTGCCTGCACTTACTTTTAACCAATCCGGTATATCTTCATAATCATTATAATTAGAGTTTAAAGCATACAATGCCTCATCTCTTGTTATGTTTTCAGTACGTAATAAATTTGCAAGAAATACTATAACATCACTCCTGGTAATATTTGCATCAGGGTAAAAATAACCTTCATCAGAAGGATTAAATATTCCAAGGTTTACTGCATTTTGTATATAATTCCAAGCCCAATAATTTCTGTCAACATCATAAAACGAATAAAATTTTTCAGGTTTTCTTTCTTCCATTCCTAAAGCTTTTATTACCATTGAACAAAATTCCGCTCTTGTTATATTCTTATCAGGATAATAATTATATTTTGTATATCCTTTTATTATATTTTCTTGGTCTAATCGGTTTATCTCATTGTATGCCCAATATCCTAAAGGAACATCTTTATATTCCATTGCTGATGCCCAATTAGCTATCCCTAAAATTATTATTAAACTTATAAAAAAAGTTTTTCTCATTATACTCACTCTCTAATTATTAATAATTATTACAAATTTATTAATTATTATCAACTTTATTTTTTTTGGATTTTATAATAATTGAGTGTTTATGTAAAGGAGAAAATTATGCAAGTTACACCAATTAATTGTAAACCAATTCAATCATTTCAAGGAAAAGATAAATGCAACTGTGATTGTTGCAAAAAACAAGACAAACAAAAATTACCAACTGAAGATGTACAATATAGCACCTGGGGTGACAATTATGCATTTCCTGTTCAGGTAATTGCAGTAGTTCCTAAAACAACTGAAAAATTACCGGTAAATGATATACAAAGAGAAGAATATAAAGACTATTATAATAGAAAAATAAATAGTACAGAATGGTTTATGTAAAATAAAAAAAGCCGGTTTAAAAAACCGGCTTTTTAATTTAAAAAATTTTTATAAATTATCTTTTTTATCATGTTTTTCATTTTGATGATTGACTTCAAAAACTTTATCCGGTTTTATTTTTTCAGAATAATCTTCATCATCATCATAAATAATAGTATTGCGTTTTTTATTTCTTAGAACCGAGACAAAATTAAGCAAAGCAAGAGAATTTAAAGACGCACGTAACTGCATACTTCTGTCAACGAAGCCTTCATTTTGAAGATTTTGTTCTTCGCCCTCTTGAAGAAAATATTCAGTACCTTGACTTGCCCTGTCGTCCGAGGTTTTTGCAGCAGTTCCTGATATATCACCGGATTTAAAATTTATTCCGCTACTCATACCCAGAGCGCCGACGGCCCTGTTATCAACCACTTACTTCTCTCCTTTTTTCTCACGTTCGATTTATTATACAATACTTTTGAGTTTTTCTCAACTCTACACTCGTTTGGATATTTATATCAATTTATACAAAACTTGAATGCAAAATTTTTTGCGCATGTTGTTTAAAAAATTTAAGTTATGTTAAGGACTTAAATATATTAGGTGTATTTTCCGCATTTTGAACTTTTGAAAAATCCCCGGCGGTCTTTCTCATTTCTATTTCTTTTCTTTTTGCTTCAGCCACCTTTTTTTCTGTTACTTTTCTGTTATATTTTGGTAATAATATACCAAGCATTACTATAGAAAATGCAATGTCAGCAACTCGGCATAAATTTCTCAAGTTACGTACTTTTGTACCTGACACTTCACTTGCCGTTTTAAGGTCAGTATTTTTTATCCAATTTCCAAACTGACTTAATCTATATTTAGCCTCATTTGTTATTTTCTTAGATAACGAAGCCGATTTATCAACAATTGTTTTTACGGCTTCTTTTTTTCTGTTAAGAAGCACAACATTTTCACCAACGAGTGAAGCACCTTTTTTGGTTTTTGACAAAGCTTCAATTCCTGATGCAGCTGCTTTTTTCACATAATCACCCAAGAAATACAATCCCGAGAATGAGGCAATATCTCTTACCACAGTTTCTCTCAATTCATTTTCATCTTCAGAACCCATCATTCTGCTTGCGAAAGTTGAAGAAGCTATCCACCTGCATTGGTCCATTGTAGGGAATATTCCCGAAAATTGGAACATTCCTAACGTTGGCTTTTTCATCATTGAAATAGCTGCCAGTGAATACATGCCTATAGCTGAACCCAATTTTTTGAAGAAAAACTGTTTTTTCTGTTTTTCATTCATTTTTTGTTTGGTATCTTTTTTCCCAAATTCTTTATATATAGGAGCACCTTCCGCATTAAACTGTTTTCTTGTTATAGCTCTGTTTATTGTTTGGATACTTACCGCAATTCCGATAACTATTCCAAGTCCTATTAAACTCTTTTTATTAACAAATCCCTTTAAAGCTTGTGAATATTTTTCAACAGAAGCATTTGTTTTAGCATTTTTAACGGCATCATCTATATTTTCGGAAAGTCCTTTTACTGTATCATTTTTAACTTTATTAAATTTAGAACCCAAATCAGCTACATCACGAAGAGTTTCTTCAAGATTAGCCTGAGCTTTTCCATCAAATTTTAATACACTTTCAGCCTTTGTTAAATTAGCAAGATTACTCTGAGCCTTCTTAAGTAATTTTTTTCTTGCACGCCCCGATGTATTAATAGCCTGACTTACATAATCAACTGCTTCTTTATATTCAGGAGCCATAGCTTTGTCTTTATATTTTACCCAAGTTTTTCCGTCTAAACCTTCTAAAGAACCTAATGCCCTTTCAACGTATTCTTTAGTTTTATTTGCTGCATCTGATTCTTGAGCTTTTGTATACACACCCTTTAATTTATCAATAACATCAGAGTTTGCCCAAGAACCAACAACATCAGTTCCTTTTAATTCTTTTGATTTAGGAAGAAATCCTGCCAATCCCTTAACTAAAAGTCCTGGCATTAAACAATTTACAAATAAACCTGAAAACTCTCTTCGGCATGTTTCAAATGCTGCTGCCAATCCTGTTCCTAAATCTACCAATGTTCTTGGAATATTTGTTGAAACAGTATCTACAAATGATACTTGAATCATGGCATTCTTATCTAATACACTAAAAAATTTATCTAATACATTAAACCCGACATCTACAGGTGAAGACTTAAAACTGGGATTTTGTGTCCTGTTTAATTTTAAGTTAGACTTGTTATGTCTGTATTCGACTTTATTATTATCTTTCCTTATATATCGATTTGTTTCGGAAATCTTCACTTTTTTCTACCTTAAAGAATTTATTTTATCCCTTTGCAATCATATCAAGATAAAGATTAAAAAGAAAATTATTTGCGTTTTAATTTTAGTTAATAATTAAAATTGTTTTAATTTTTTTACTATTTTTTAATTTTTTTTATGCATTTCCTGTTATTTTTAATATAAAAAACTGTAAAATACATCACTTTTAGAACAAATTGCATTTTTTTATATTGAAAAAATTCATCTTTACATTTTTTAATTAAATAATAGCAAATTTAATAATTTTAGGTTTTGATATATATATAAAAGACATCAAAAAGGTAAGTATGAAAATTCAAAGAATTACTTTTCCTTTAACTCAAAGTAAGGTATTTTTAGCCGAAACAACAAAAAAAAATACCAATAATGAGTTTGCCAAAAATAACCAATATAATACAAATAATATTTTTTATTATCCGCTAAATTTTGGAAATAGAAGACGCAATTATTCGTCAACCATACCTGAACTTCAAATGAAAACAGAAAATTTTCATGTTTGTAAATTTGATAATATTCCATGCCCGTGCTGCGGAAAAATTATGTTACCAAGAACAAAATATAATAATATTGCATACAAATTAGATAAATATGTTAAACCGGAAGAATATTTGGATTATTTAGGTCAATATACAGAATATATGCGCCCTGTTGAAGAAAGTGTTTATAATCAACTTCAAATTTTATCCGCAAAAACCGGTGAAAAAGATATTAGAACCTTACTGCTTAATCTCAGAGATATAAAATTGCCGGAATTGGAAAAACAACAATATAAACAACTAAGAAAATTGAAGGTATTTTCAAAGCATTTATCTGAAAACGAAAAAAAATTATTAGATGAAAACATTGCCAAAGTTGAAGCTGAAATTGACAGAAAAAATACACAAGCGGTATTCAGACGTAAAGTTGTTATCGACAGAATGAGTAAAATCCCTATTAAAAATAAGAAAAAATATAATAAACTTCAAAAACTTGTTAAGGATTTTCCTACTTCAGGGGCTATGGATGCGGCTTGGATTGTTAAATATTCTGGTTTAGATAAAAATAACCAACCATGGACTTCAAATACTATCGCTAAAAGATTTTTAATGAATTCAATTCCAAATACAGACCATATTCTTGCTTATGATATTGAACAAGGTCATGATGATATTACCAATTATATGGCTATGCATAACTCCTGTAACGGACAAAAAGAAAATAAACCTTTTATTGAATGGATAAACGAAGATAAAGATAACAGAATTAAAAACATGCGTAAATACTTTCTGGGTATTCAAGAACTTATTGATAATAACAAATTAAACGATATAAGATATAAAGATTATGTTGCATTTGCAACCCAGAGAATACGTAACTTATCAAATAATAAAATTAAAGTTTTTGAAGACGGTCAATTCGAACTTACAGAACAACAAAAAGAATTACTAAACAGGCATTATGAAAAAGAAATAACTGATGAAGAAGATTCTACGCAATAAAATTATATTCTTTTAAGCCTTTACTTGCTGCTTTAGTTTTAGAATTAAAATTTTTGAATATTTTTGAAGGAGGATGATGTGGTGAAGTTTTTGCAATATCAGGGTCTCTTAATGTATAAATTTCTTCAACTCTATTTTTAAGGGATGAAGGAGATTTTTTATACAATTCAGCAGCATAATCCATTTCAGGGTCTTTAATTCCTTTAGAATGCTTAAGCCAGAATTTAGCAGCAACTTCATATGCATCTTGTTCTTCTCTTACAGATGTATAGGCATCATCGTCATGAGCATGAACCGCTTCATGAGAAATATATGCCGCAATTACCTGTGGTGCTGCA
>CANQOM010000101.1 GCA_947625445.1 Candidatus Gastranaerophilales bacterium | reverse complement strand
TTTGAACAAGAACAATACCTTTAGTATCATCAACCGCTTTAGAGGTGGATTTTTTTTCTGCACTTGCACCACCATAAGCTTGATCTCCTGTAGTATCAACAAGGTCAAAACCTTGTGATGCGTGCTTGCCCGCAGCACTTGTTGCAACTGCATAACTTCTTGCAGCTATAGCTTGTGCTTTTAATGCTTCATTGTTCCATTTTGATGGCATTTCTGATGGAACTACACCTTTTAAATATTCTTCTAAGGGAATATCATTTATTAATGTTGCTAAATTATTTCCTCTGTTTTGAATAATAAAGTTGCCCCTATACCATGCTCTTTTTGAACATAAAAACCCTGCATTTTTTGTTTTAATAAGGATTCTGTTTGTGTTTAAATCTATATTCTTTCTGTCTATATTGACACTTAAAGTATTATGTTTAGATTTAAAAACATAATATCTCATAGGGCGAATTTCATACAATAATTTATTATTATATACATCATAAATTTCTGCAGGAACGGATGATGCTACTTTTATTTCTTTAACATCAGGTAATAAACCAACCTTAACTGCTTCGGATGGAAGATTAAATATTAATATTAATAAAATTGTCAGAATAATATTCCTGAAAAACATTTCCCTAAACCGTAATTTTCATATCTTTATATATAATATCATACAATAACAACACTTTCACAAAATTCATACATTCGGATGAAATATTGTTAAATAATATAATATTTTTCAACTGAAAAAACGACAACAATTGACTTTCAATATTATATCATTAAATAGGTATAAAAAGGGAAAGTAGTATGTATAACGGCACGGTACATTTTTACAAAGCAGGGATAGTTGATAATATTCGGGCAATGCGTATGCAAGAAATCCTTATGGGGATAACAAATGAAAACGTAGTTGGCTTTGACAAAATAGGATACCAAAGAAAAATTCCCGTAGTTTCATCTTTTGCGGAATTTTTAGGAGAAGATGCAATATCAACAACTACAGATGATTCTGTAGGCAGATTGGGGTTAACTGAAAATCCTTTAGATGTTGCATTAGCAGATAAAGGTTATTTTCAGATTCTTACTCCTCAAGGGATAAAATTAACCCGTGACGGCAGATTTAAAATGACAAAAGACGGCGAAATACTTTCTTTAGACGGTTCCAAAGTATTAACAAATGATGGTACTCCTTTGGTATTACCGTTGGTACCTGATAAACTTGAAGATATTTCTATAGATTTAAATGGAGTAGTGAGAGTTTTAAATAATAAAACAAGAAAATTTGAATTGGCAGGTACCTTGGGAATAGTAACTGCAGATGGATTGGCAGTTTTGGCACCCAATGTTCGCCAGGGTTATAATGAATATTCAAATGTCAACCTGCAAACAGAATTTATGGAAGCTATGCCGTATCCAAAAACTTTTGAAGCTAACAGACAATTATATACAATTCAAAATTCAAATTTACAGAGAGCAATTTCATCATTGAGCAACTAGAAAGGTTATAAATGACAACACTACAAGGAATAATAAACAGAGGTATAGTAAATGCGGAACTCCAATTTGAAAAAATGGGATATATCTCTACTAATGTTGCAAATTATAATACAAACGGATATAAAAACGTCCGATTTGAACAAATACTTGATGAAAACGGATATATGACAGGCGTAGAAAGAACCGACTTCCGTCCGGGTGCTATTCAAAGAACATCAAGAGAATTTGATGTTGCAATTGATGGAATGGGCTTTATTCCTGTAACCTCACCGACGGGAGATGTTACTTATACACGTGAAGGCTCTTTTAAATTGGATAAAGACGGATATCTTATCACTAATGACGGATATTTAGTCGGAGATGGAATACAAATTCCTATTAATTACGATAATCTTGTTATAAACCCAAACGGTGATGTAGAAGTAATATCAAATGACGGAAAAGACAGAGAAATATTAGGTAATATACCGTTGGTAAACTTTAGAAATCCTGAAGGTTTAAAAAAATCTGATAATAATAAGTTCTTTTTAACCGCAGAATCTGGAGAACCGGTTCTTTTAAAAGAACATTCAAGGTTTAAACAGGGTAATATAGAAGTTACAAATATTGATATGTTGAATGAAGTTAATTCAATATTGAGATTGAATGCATCAATGCTTGCAAGTTTCAAGGTTATGCAGACAATAAATGATATGTATTCAAAAGCACTACAATTGAATCAATAAAAAGGAGAGTAAATGATAATACCTCAAGACCCGTTTGGAAGAACAATAGGAGCATTAGATTTAATAGCTGAAAGGCATAAAGCATTGGCGTCTAATCTTGCGAATATGAATACTCCTAATTATACAAGAAAAGATATATCATTTTCTCAGTTTTTAGGGGGATATGCAGATCCTTTGGAAACAAAACTTGCACATGTAATGGGACCATCACCTGTAATGACGGATGAAATTTCAGGGGAAAGAATTGACCCTGCAAAAGAATTATCTGAAATGCAAAAAAACTCGGTTCTTTTTACAATAGCTTCAAGAAGAATGTCTTCTTTAATAACACAAATGAAAACAGTAATAAATATGGGTAACAGTTAATGGGTATATTCAGCGCAATGAACATAGGCTGTGACGGCCTAAAAGTACACGGTATGAGATTGGATATAAATTCAAGAAATATAGCCAATCTTGATACACCTAATTATTCAAGAAAAATTCCACTTATTGTCGCAACAGACAGTAGTTCATTTTTAAGTGTAATGAATCAAATGAAACAATCTGTAGTGGGTGCAGGAACATTGCCTTATTCAACAGGAAGTGTTTCTATGGCAGGAATAGTTGAAGACCCTACTTTGGGAGATAAAATATACAAGCCCGGACATCCGGATGCGGATGAAAATGGGTATATAAGAACTTCAAATGTAGACCCGTTGGTGGAAATAACAGATGCGATTATGGCTCAAAGAGCATATGAAGCAAGTTTGGCAATACTGACAATAAGTAAATCTATGGCAGACAGAGCGGCGGCTATAGGAAATTAAAAAAAATAAGGTGAGTGTGTGATGTTTACAGGGATAATTCAAAGTCTTTTAAATAGTTCGGGACAACAAGCAGCGGCTTTGAGAGCACAACAAATAAATAATTTCGTTCAGGCAAGAACAAAAGCTCCTGATGTCTCTGAAGGTGTTGAATTTAATACTTTTCAAGATGTTCTTAATTCTTCTTTAGACGTCCATACAAGATTTGATATAAATAAAACCGATACAAATTCTTTATTAAGGTTCGGTGATTTGACCTCTAAAACTGTTGAGGCTTTAAAAGTTAATGGTAGTGAAGGTGATGATTCTAACTTCTTTTTGGATGCGGAATCTTCACTTATTCCGTATACTACACCTGTTATTTCCGATAAACAGTCATATTCAAGTAAATCTCATATTAAAGATTTGATATCCAAAATATCTAAAAAACATGGAGTAGATGAAAGATTAATAAATGCAGTAATTAAACAAGAATCAGGATATAACCCAAAAGCAAAATCATCTGCAGGAGCGCAAGGTCTAATGCAATTAATGCCTGACACTGCAAGAGCACTCGGTGTTACAGATCCTTATAATCCGGTGCAGAATATAGAGGGTGGTGTTAAATACTTGAAAAGTATGATGGAAAGATATAACGGAAACATTATACTTGCACTTGCCGCATATAATGCAGGACCTGGAAATGTTGATAAATATGATGGAGTTCCTCCTTTTAAAGAAACAAAAAATTATGTAAAAAATATTATGGCAAATTACTTGTAATTAGTGAGGTAGAAATATGATAGAAAACAGATTGGTTCCTAATATTGACATATTATCAGATTTTTCAAGAACAATGCCAATAGATGAATTTTCACAAAAAGGCTTTGGTGTCAGCTCAATGAAAGATGCACCCGGAAACGACTTTAAAACAGTTCTATCGGGGCTGGTTTCAGATTTAAATAATGATATTGCAAAACCTGATCAACTGTTAAATCAACAAATGACGGGTAATTCTGAGGTTGATATCCATGATGTTATGGCAGCAATGTCTAAGGCTGAGCTGGGAATAAGTCTTGCAACTCAGATTACATCTAAAGTTGTCAATGCTTATAATACTGTTATGAATATATCTATTTAATGCCATTTAATTTAATCCGGTGTAAAAACCGTGTCACGATAGCTTAGCTTAAGATTCAGGCTCTATAGTTTCACAATATCTCAACAGTTAGTTTAATACTCTTTTTAAAAAAGTCACTCGCAAATTTTTATGCTAAATAGTGTTAAGATATTACCCGATTTAAAAAAAAATAGTATAATATCAAATGAATAATAGTGTGGTTACAGATTAGGGATTTATGAATTTTAAAGAATTATTGCAAAATAAAACAATATTATATTCTATAATAGGCGGAGTTGCCGCATTATTAATTATAATAATATTAATAATGGTGCTCGCAACTAACAGTGCCAAAAATGCCGCAGGCGGACCGGGTAGTGTCGCAGATAAAGTTCAAAAAGAAGCTTTTGATATTATTACAACAGATAATCAAGGGAAAGCGATAGAAATACAAACACTGCTTGCAAGACAACAAATAGTTGCAAAAAGAAGAGTTGATGGTTCTAAAACTACAGTATTCTTGGAAGGAGGAAAGTATACAAACTCTCAGCGTGATGCAGCACTCCTTTTGGTTGTAAAAAGCGGACTAATTGACCAAAATGTCGGATTGGAAATTTTTGATAAAAATGATTTTACATCAACAAGAGAAGATAAAAGAATAAAGCTTGCAAGAGCAGTAAATGGAGAATTGTCAAGGCTTATAAGACAAATGCCGGGTATTGATAACGCTTCTGTTTTGGTTTCAATACCTGAAAATACCATGTTTAAGGCAGATAAAAAACCAATTAGTGCTACAGTAATGTTAACTGTTGCAACAGGGGTAAAACTTGATGCTTCTGTAATTAAAGCAATTAAAAGCTTGTTAATGGGAAGTGTTGTTGACCTTGAGGCTGAAAATATATCAATAACCGATTCAAATGGTAATGTATATAATAGTTTAGTCAAAGCGATAGATGACCAAATTTCTAAGATACAAGAAAATGATACATATATGCAAAATAAAGTTTCAGCACAGTTGGATATGTTGTTGGGACACGGGAATTATGTGGTTACAGTAAGTACATTTTTAAATCAGGTTCCTAAAGAAACTACTAGTATTGCATATGATGCGGCAGGAAAAACTCCTATAACCGAACAAACATTTAATGAAGGATTGGGAGATAATTCTCAAGACTCAAATAAAGGAACAGATGCAGTAAGTGTTTATTTGCCAAACGGACTTCAAACTTCCAGTTCGAATTCAACACAAAATAAAAGTTATCAAAGAAATGCAACTGAAACAACATATGGAGTAGGGAAAACTCATACAACAGAATATTATAAGACGGGAATAATTGAAAGAATATCAATAGCAGTAACAATGAATGCAGATGCAATGCCTTCAAATATGACTGAAAAGGAATTAAAATATCAGATAGCTAAAGCTGCGTCTCCAAAAGTATCACCGGATGATGTATCAATTGCTTATGCTGAAACAATTGACCCATACTTAGCTTCAGACAGACCTGTAAATTTGCCTGTTCCGGCTTCATCAGGAAATCCTTGGTGGCTTGCTATAGTACTTTTAATTTCAGGATTATTTGTAGGTTTTGTTTTTGTTCATAAAAAATTGAAAGATTCTTCATCGGAACAGGAAGAAGAGTTGAAGAAATTGAAACAAATTACAAATGAACAAGAACGACAAATAGAAGATGTTAATTTAAAAGCAGCAGAATTAATAGAAAAACAGACAATTTTAACTCAAGAACTGTTAGAGCAACAAAAACAGTTACAATTAGAAAAAAAAGCTGAAGTAGAAACTTCTTTAGAAGAAGTTTTAGATGAAGTATCATCAGATATACAAAGTGGAGATAGCGAAAAAACATTAAAAGGGTTGAAAAGCTGGATTGAAAAATCGTAACGGAGAAAATAATGCCTATAGAAGGTTTTGATTATAAAGCATTTGCTATAGATTTAGCTAAACAGGCGCTGGAGGTTTTAATGCAGCCCTCTTCTAATGTTGCTCCGGATACT
>CANQOM010000100.1 GCA_947625445.1 Candidatus Gastranaerophilales bacterium | reverse complement strand
GAAATTATGACGAAAACAGATGTATTAAAGCTAATGGAACTTGTAAAAAGCCAAGACCCTACACTTGTTAATGACCTTGTACCTACTATTATTTCAACCAGTGATTTAAGGAAAATTTTTGTTAACCTAATTAGAGAAAAAGTTTCAATAAAAGACATTATATATATATTTGAACGTTTATGTGATTATGCAAGATTTTCAAAAGAACCGGATATTTTGTCAGAACGACTGAGAGCTGCACTGGGCAGACAGATATGTCTTGCAAACTGTACTCCTGAAAAAGTATTATACGCATTGACTCTTTCGCCTGAATGGGAAAAAACATTGGATGACAGTTGTCAAAGAACAGAACTGGGTACAATGTTCCTGCTTAATCCATTACAAGTTCAAGAATTAATTGAATCAGCCGCATCTACATTGATTAGAGCTCATCAAAATATAAATGTGCAGCCTGTAATATTATGCTCACCCAGAATAAGACTGCCTTTGTATCAGTTATTGGAAAGACATATTCCGACTATTGTTGTAATATCATATTCAGAACTTATTACGGATATTAGAGTAGAAGCAGTTGATACAATAGGTGAATCACTAAATTATAATTTTGAGCAGGGGTAAATGTTAGAACAATCAAGAGAAAAATCTATAGAATTTGTAAAGAAACAGGCATTTGAAATAATAAATTCAACAAAATTATTTTCATATAAAGGCTCAGTATCAAAGCTTTTAGGATTAACTGTTGAAGTAAAACTTCCGGGTTTAAAAATAGGTGATTTATGTTTTATAGAAACTGCGGAAGGAGAAAGAAAACCTGCAGAAGTAGTAGCTTTTAAAGGAGAAAATGCTCAGTTATTATTATTATATGACGGTGCAGGTATAGGACAGGGAAGTTTAGTTGAAACGACAGGAACATCCATAAAAATTCCAATGGGAGACTTTTTATTGGGTCGTTTAATAAGCCCGTTAGGTGAACCTATAGATGGAAAACCTCTTGATACAAGAGGAGCTCCTTATGTTAGTATTGAAAACCCTCCGCCGGGAGCTTTTGACAGACCAATAATAAAGACAATGTTTTCAACAGGAGTTCGTGCTATTGATTCTGTGTTAACATTGGGTGCAGGACAAAGAATGGGCTTATTTGCAGGTTCAGGTGTTGGTAAAAGTACTATGCTGGGTATGATTGCCAGAAATTCTGATGCTGATGTAAACGTTGTAGCGTTAATAGGAGAACGTGGAAGAGAAGTAAAAGAATTTATTGAAAATTCACTTGGTGAAGAAGGCATGAAAAAATCTGTAATTGTCTGTTCTACAGGTGATCAACCACCATTAATAAGACAAAAATGTTTACTTTCTGCCACTGCGGTATGTGAATATTTTAGAGACCAAGGGAAAAAAGTATTTTTAATGACAGATACTGTAACACGTTGTGCAATGGCAGGCAGGGAAGTGGGACTTTCAGTAGGAGAGCCGCCTACAATTAAAGGTTATCCCCCATCTATATTTTCATGGCTACAAAAAGTTCTTGAAAGAAGCGGAAATAGCCCAAGGGGGTCAATTACTGCACTATACACTGTCTTAATGGAAGGTGATGATATTAATGACCCTGTAGTAGATACAGTCAGAGGAATTGTTGACGGACATATTTTCCTCTCAAGAAAAATTGCAGAAATGAACCATTATCCGGCTATTGATATTTTAGGTAGTGTAAGCCGTTTATTTACGGAAATTGTAACGGAAGAACATAAACAAGCTGCATATAAACTACGTAAATTAATGGCTCTTTATAGAGAAAATAAAGATTTAATAGATGTCGGTATGTATAACCCCGGGTCTAATCCAAAGTTAGATATTGCAATAGAATTAATGCCTCAAATAAACGGATTTTTGCAGCAAAGAACTGCAGATAGCGTAACTATGGAAAATACTATTTCTACTTTAATATCAATGATGAAAGATGTTGATATCTAATTATTCCATAATATTATCTAATCCGTATATAAATTCATTATTGTTATAAAGGTGTCTTGTTGCAAGTAAAACTCCGTCCATATAACAAGAGCGGTCCATTGTATCGTGTTTAATTTTGAAAATTTGTCCTTGCGACCCGAAAATAACTTCTTGTGAAGCTATATATCCGGGCATTCTGACAGAATGTATATGAATATTGGCTTCTGAAATAGCTCCTCTTGCCCCTTTAATAAGTTCAGTTTCAGGACAGTTGTTTAATGTAAAATTAGGATTTACTTCTGCCATAAGTTTTGCAGTTTTTATAGCAGTTCCTGAAGGTGCGTCTTTTTTTTGATTATGATGTAATTCTATAATTTCAGCATTAGAAAAGTATTTTGAAGCTTGTTTTGCAAACATCATCAACAATACTGCCCCGGTTGAAAAATTTGGAGCAATGAAACAACCGGTATTATTTTCTTTTGACATTTGTTTTATATTTTCCAGTTGTTCTTCAGTTAATCCTGTTGTTCCTATAACAGATTTAGTTTTATTTTTCATATATATCTTTATATTTTCGTAGATTGTTTTAGGTTGAGTAAAATCAATAATAACATCAGGCTTTTTGGTTTGAATTGCATTATTTATATCTGATTCTATTAAAATTCCGTTAGGTCTTCCATTAACTATATTCCCTATATCTTCTCCTTGAGAAAAAATATCAATGGCTAGAACAAGTTCAGTATCTGGAGCTTGAATAACTGCTTTTATAACTTCTTTCCCCATTTTGCCGAGTGCTCCGGTAACTCCGATTTTTATCATAATTTCCTCTTTTCTAATTGTCCGTCAATTTAATAATACTTATTAATCATATGATTAAAAGGCTTTGTAAAAAAATATTTATAATTTTTTTACTTATCTTGATATAAATAGGAAAATATGTTAGTATTTTAATATAAATAAAAAAGGAATTAAGAATAAAAAAGGAGCATTATGGAAAATCAAACAATTGTTATTGAAAAAATTGAAGGAAAAATGCATTCAGTAGGCATAGATATGACTTTAGTTCAAAGCTTGGTTAATTTTATAGATTCAGGTCTAAACGATTGTATAGATGTTTCTCATACAGATATAATTAATATGACTGTTATATTAAAAAGATTAGTAACAATAATGAAATCCAAATACGAAAAAATTGAGCGAATTTTGAATATATAATATTGACCTTTTATCTAAAATTTAATACTATACTATTATATAGGTAAAAGGGAAAAGTATGCCTCAGCCGTTTTCTAACAATCAAATAAAAAAAAGAATGTCTGTTTTGGTTTTTCTAAAAGGGACTACGGCACCGTTAGTATTGTATGTTGAGAATCCTATAAGTTTATATGAAGAGTTGATGTTGATTTTAAAACAAAATTCTCAAATTCCTAAAATAATAGAAAAAGAAACTTTAGGACCGGTAAAAAAAGTATGTATTCTTTCAACGCATATTTGTGCAGTGGCACTTCAAGAAGAGCCTTTTATGTAAATTTGTTAATAAGTTGCCGAATTTGTAAAAATCCGATTCAATTAATATATGTCTGATAACTATAAAGATAAAGTAATAGAATTATTTAAAAAATCTCCCAATGATATTGAAAATAAGAGATTGTTTAAAGGGTTTCCTTATGTAAAGTTAACAAAGGATGAAAATGGCAATCTTTTTAAAGAAGATTCTCTTATAGATTTTGCATCAAGATGCTTCTATATTGTAAGTGTTGTTAAAAAATCCGGGCTTGGTGCTGCTATTTATAAATATAAAGTTCCGTATTCTTCTCTTATTTTGTTTTTAAAAGAATTTGAAAATAATAAATCTTATGGTACGGTTATTGACATAGAAAGATATATTCCGGAAGATTTGGCATAATGAATGTTAAAATACCAGTCGATATACAGTGTAAGTTGTATGATATAAAGCGTCCGTATCAGTATATAGGTTCTGAATATCTTTCTTATAATAAAGATTTTGATTCTGCAAAAGTTAAAATGATTTTTGCATTTCCTGATAAATATGAGATTGCAATAAGTAATTTAGGACAAAAAATTCTGTATGATATTGTAAATTCGGAAGAAGACTTAATGGCCGATAGGGTTTATGCTCCTGATACTGATTATAGAGAAATAATGATTAAAAATAATATTATTTTATCGGCGTTAGAGTCAAAAAGAAATGTAAAAGACTTTGATATTGTTGGGTTTTCACTCCAATACGAACTTGCATACCCTACAATGTTAGAGATGCTTAAATTGTCAGATATTCCTGTATTAAGAAAAAACAGAACTAATGAAATGCCTTTAATTGTTGCAGGAGGTCCATGTTGTTATAATCCCAGACCCATTGAAGATTTTATTGATATTTTTATGATAGGTGACGGGGAAGAATTAATTACAGAACTTTTAAAAGCTTATAATGATTATAAAAATAAAGGCTTAAAAAGAAATGAAATTATACATGAATTAACAAAAATTGAGGGTATATATGCACCTCAAGAGGAAAATGTCACAAAAAAGAGAATATATGATATATCTAAAAATACCAAAATAATAAAAAGTCCGGTTCCGTATTCTTCTGGAGTTCACGACAGAACAATAGTTGAAATACGAAGAGGATGTGGGAGAATGTGCAGATTCTGTCAGGCTGGGCATGTTAATCTCCCTGTCAGAGAAAGAAGGGCTGAAGATATTATTAATATGGTATCTGAATCAGTTAAACTTTCCGGATATGATGAATATTCTTTATTATCATTGTCTTCTAATGATTATGCCAATATAGAGAACTTAATTGAAAAATTATCTGAAACAATGAATGAGAAAAAAATTTCAGTTTCATTACCGAGTCAAAGAATAGACAGATATAGCCAAAAATTAGCTCAATTGGTTAGAGGTGTTCGTTCTACGACAGTAACTCTTGCTCCGGAAGCAGGAAGTCAAAGGCTAAGAAATGTTATTAATAAAAATCTATCAGAAGAACAAATTATTGAGACTGTATTAAACTGTTATAAAAACGGATTTGTAAATGTCAAATTGTATTTTATGATAGGGCTGCCTACTGAAACTTATGAAGACTTGGATGAAATGGCTGAATTGTTTGGAAAAATTAGATACCGTTCAAAATTATTAAAAAAAGAACTTGATTTAAAAAATGGCTTGAATTTAACATGTACGGTATCAATATTTGTTCCGAAACCTTTTACTCCTTTTCAATGGTGCGCACAAGAGTCACAAGAAAGTGTCAGAGAAAAAATAAAATATCTTTTAGATAAGGTAAAATCAATAAAAGGTGTTAAAATTAATTATCATAATAGTTTTACATCAAAGGTGGAATGTGCATTAACAAGAGGAGATAAGAGATATAATAAATTCTTTTATAAATTATTTGAAAAGGGAGTATATTTAAGCAGTTGGGATGAAAATAACGATAAAAATTTATGGGAAGAGACTGCTCTTGAATGTGGGTTTAATATAGATGAAGAGGCTCAAAGAAAATATGATATAAATGAAAAATTGCCTTGGGATATAATTGATGCAGGAATTGATAAGAGTTGGTTAATAACACAGTATAAAAATGCACTTGAGTCGAAAAATATTATTCCTTGTGAATTTAATTGTGTCAATTGCGGAGTTTGTAAAAATTTCAAAACGCATAAAATATTAGATAAACCTTTTAATTATATAAAAAAAGAAGCTGAAAATAAGAGTAAAAATAATAGAATTTCATATAAATACAGATTAAAAATAACGAAAGAAAATGAAATGAGATATATTTCTCATCTAGATTGGCAAAATACGATTGTAAAAGTATTATATAGGAGCGGTTTGGATATTTGTTTCTCGCAAGGGTTTAATCCTACACCCAGATTTTCATTGGGAATTGCACTTCCGATTTTTGTTGAAAGTATTTGTGAGTTAATAGACATAGAAATTTATAATGACATAAATGAAAATGAACTTATTGAGATAATTAATAAAGTTTTGCCCGATAATATAAAAGTAACAGAAGCAAAAAAAATAGATAAAACGACGCCTGCTATTGATATATTGGCGCAATGGGCAAGCTATTATTTTACGCCTTTAAAAGAGGGTATTTTAAAAAAAGAAGATTTGTTGTATATTAAAGAAAGAATATCTTCAAGTAATGAAATATTTATAGAGAAGATAAATAAAAAAGGTATAAAAAAACTTGTAAATATTAAACCGTCAATAAAATCAG
>CANQOM010000099.1 GCA_947625445.1 Candidatus Gastranaerophilales bacterium | reverse complement strand
CCCCGGAATCCAAGGCGGTCCTTTAGAACATATAATAGCTGCAAAAGCAGTTGCTCTTAAAGAAGCACTATCTGACGAATTTAAATCATATGCAAAACAAGTGGTATTGAATGCAAAAGCACTTGCAAAGTCACTTATGAATGAGGGATTGGATATTGTAGGTTCCGGTACTGATAATCATGTTATGACTTTAGATTTAAGAAAATTGAATAAAACAGGTAAAGATATAGCGAATATTTTAGAAAAAGCCGGTATAACCGCAAATAAGAATACAGTACCAAATGACCCTCAAAGTCCATTTGTAACAAGCGGGGTAAGATTGGGGTCTCCTGCTATGACTACAAGAGGATTTAAAGAAGAAGATATGACAGAAGTCGGTAAAATTATAGCAGAAGCAGTTAAAATATCAGATACACAAGATGAAGAAAAACTTAAAGAATTAAGACAACGTTCTTTAAAACTGTGTCAAAAATACCCGTTATATAAGGATTAGTTATGCCGGTTCTTCAGTTATCAGAAGCTAATATAATAGGAACAATTATTGCTTTTATTTTGGGATTATTTATAGTCCCTGTAGTAATAATGTATTCTGAAAAAAAAGGTTTGATGGATTTACCGAATGCAAGAAAAATACACTCTCATCCTATCCCCAGACTTGGAGGAGTTGCAATATGGATATGCACGGTTCTTTCATTTTTTGCTCTTATAATATTAAGTTATTATCCATACAGATCTTTATTATCAGGTTTATTATTAGGCGGTTCTTTAATGTTTTTGCTTGGGCTTATAGACGATATATACGGACTTGAAGCAAAATTTAAATTTGTAATACAAATAACGATAGCTTCTATAGTGTTTTTTTTGGGAGTAAAAATAACTACACTGTTTATTCCGTTTATAGGGTTAATTCATGTACATCCGATACTTTCATATTTTGGTACAATTGCGTGGATAGTCGGAATAAGTAATGCGGTAAATTTTATAGATGGTGTAGACGGGCTTGCAGGTTCAGTAATTACTATAAGTTCTGTTTCATTAGGATTATTGGCAATAGCATTGGTTCCTTCGGATAATGTAAGCAGTTTAATTGCATTTATTCTTGCAGGTTCAATGCTTGGATTTTTAACATATAATTTTCATCCCGCAAAAATATTTATGGGTGATTCAGGGGCGCTTTTTGGCGGTTTTATACTTGCTTCACTTTCTATACTATATCAAATGAAAACAGGAGACTGGAAAATGTATCTTCCTCTTTTAGTACTTGCAGTTCCTATTATTGATATAGCATTTTCTACCTTAAGACGTATTTTAAAAGGGATATCTCCTTTTGTTGCCGATGCAGAGCATATACATCATAAACTGTTAAAACTTGGTTTATCTCAAAATAAAGCAGTTTTATTACTTGTTATTTTTTCTATATTTATGGGTTGGATTGCTACTTTTATTGCAAATTCTGATACTACAAAATATTTCATTTATGCGGTTATAATATCTACTGTAATGATAATATTAAACAGATATGCAAAAATTGGAGAAGGGAAATAATTAATGTCAGTAAAAAAAATAGTGAAATATGGAGCAATATCATTAAGAGAAAAATCAAAAGAGGTTCATAAAATATCAAAAAAGGTTCAAATTTTGGTGGAAGATTTATATGATACATTATATGCACTTAACGGGGTTGGTTTGGCTGCTCCTCAAATAGGTGAAAATCTTAGAGTGTTTGTTATTGATGTAGGAACTGACCCAAAAACCATGAATCCTATAACGTTTATAAATCCGAAAATATTAAAAAAAGAAGGAGCGGTAAATTCTTACGAAGGTTGTTTAAGTTTCCCTGATGCATATACAAATGTCAGAAGATATAAATATGTGAAAGTAAAGGCATTGGATATAAAGGGAAGACCGTTTATATTGGAGGCTGATGAAGGTTCTTTGCTCGCAAGAGCAATTCAGCACGAATTTGATCATTTAGACGGTATTTTATTTATTGATCATTCAAGAAACAGATTTGAAGCTGATAAAATTCTTATGGATAAGGGGTTAAATCCAATAGATACAAAGTATCTTCTTGATGAAAAAGAAATGGAAGAAGAAATACAAAAAAATCCTCAATCGGAGGAAAAACCTGTTGATTAATGTAGTTTATATGGCAACTCCTGATATTGCAGTAAAAAGTTTAGAAGAACTTTTTAATAATAAAGATATAAATTTGCTTGCGGTTATAACACAACCTGACAGACCAAAAGGCAGAGGTAATAAGCTTACTCCTCCTCCTGTTAAAGTTTTTTCTCTGGAACATAATATTCCTTGCTATCAAACCGAAAAAATAAGTAAGGATGACGAGCTAAAGAATAAATTAAAAGAATTAAAACCTGATTTTTTTGTAACTTTTGCATTCGGGCAAATACTTTCTTCTGACATACTGGATATTCCGAAATATTCAACAGTAAATCTGCATGCTTCATTATTACCAAAATATAGAGGTGCAAATCCTATTCAAAGATGTATATATAACGGAGATAAAAAAACAGGAATTACAACAATGCTTACCGTATTTGAACTGGATGCAGGGGATATTTGTGAAACGGTAGAAATTGATATTGATGAAAATATGACGAATGTTGAATTAAATCAAATCATATGTGAAAAAGCTCCGAAATTAATATGCTCCACGTTAAAAGGTTTGTATTCAAAAACTATTGTTCCTAAAAAACAAGATAATAATAAGGCTACTGTTGCTCATAAATTTATAAAACAGGATGGTTTAATTGATTGGAATAAAACCGCTGGCGAGATACATAATCAAGTGCGTTCTATGGTTGATTTCCCTACTGCATATACTTATTTTAACGGGAAAATGATTAAAATTACGCAAACAAAATTATTACATTCTCAATCAGATAATTCTAATAAAATAGTAAATGTGTCAAAAAATGGAATTGAGATAGCAGCAAAAAACGGATGTTTATTAGTAACTAAAGTAAAGCCTGAAAGTAAAGGTGAAATGAGTGCATATGATTTTGCAAATGGTGCAAAATTAAAGTCCGGAATGAAGTTTGGAGAATAAATATGAAGCAAAGAGCAATAAGAGGTGCAATAACAGTTGAAGAAAATACTCAGGAATCTTTGAAATCTGCAGTTGTTGAACTAATGACTTCTATTAAAAATAAAAATAATTATAAAGATGAAGATATTTCACATGTTATTTTTACTCTTACCGGTGATATAGATTGTGAATATCCCGCCAAGATTGCAAGAGAGGTATTTAATTCATACAATAGTGTCCCTATGATGTGTTTTAATGAAATGAAAATAAAAAATTCATTAGAAAAATGTTTAAGGATTCTAATAGTAATAAATACAAATCTTGCTCAAAACGAGATAAAACATGTATATTTAAAAGGTGCGAAAAATTTAAGAAAAGATATATTGTAAATGAATATTTTAATTGTAGGTTCTGATTTAAATTCTATACTTCTTGGACAATATTTAAAACAACAAAAACCAATGAATGATATATATATAACTTCTGAGAAACTTTCAGAGGAAACAGGATGTATAGCAATTAATATAAAAGAAATAGATATAACTGCGATAAGTGATTTTATAAAATACAATCAAATAGAATTCACTATAGTTATGTCACAGTCATCAATAATTAACGGATTGCCTGATGAATTAAAGAAAGAAGGCTTTCCTGTTTTTGCTCCGCTTTCTGAATCTGCCAGGATTACATTCTTAACAAGTGTTGCAAAAAAAATAATGTATAAATTAAAAATTAATACTCCTAAATTTGGTATTTTTGACCGTGAAAATATAGCTATTGAATATCTGCGAAATGTTAAAATGCCAATTATTATACAAAAAGATTTTAAAGTAACAACACAGAATAATGAAGTATATTCGACTTTTTCAAAAGCAAAGGAAGGAGTGCAGAAAATTTTTGATAATAATAATGAAAAAATTATTATTGAAAATTATATAGATGCTCAACCGATATATTTATACTTTATTACAGACGGGTATGATGCACTTCCTTTAATATCAATAGAAAGAATGGAAGAAGATAATTATTGTAAAATTTGTGCACCTTCAAGGATAATATCACACAGTGTTATACTCCATATGTTGAATAAAGTTATATATCCTCTATTAGATGATATAAAATCGTTTGCAGGGTATTATACAGGAATTTTAGGTTTTAAGGCTAAATTTATCAGAAACGGATATTATATTTTAGAATTTTATAATGAATTTCAAAATTATGATTTTCAAACATTTCTCTCTTTGTATGAAGGTGATTTGCTTGATATTATGATAAAAACTTCAAAGGGTGAACTTAATAATTGTAATATAATGTTAAATGACTTATATTCATTTACTTTAGCCATTGATAAAAAAGATATAACTATTGATGAAACATTTGATTATGGTGATTATATATTTAGTGAAGATTTAAAAAATTATATAATAACTTCATGTGCTTCAACTTTAAATAAAGCTAAATCTCAACTTTATAATAACATAGAAAATTTTGCTCCTGCTTTAGTTGATTATTTAAAAAAAGATGATTTAAAAAGGGAAATAAGAATATGAAGCAGAATAGAAAATTTTTTAGACAATGTGTATGTTGTAAAGAATATAAAAATAAAGAAGATTTAATAAGAATAACTAAAGAATATAAAACAAAAGAAATAAGAATAAATAACGATAATTCTATATGCGGACGTTCTGTGTACATATGTAAAAATTCACAATGTATTGAAAAAGCCTTCAAAAAAAAGAGAATAGAAGCTTCTTTAAAGTCTGATTTGCCAGATAAAATAAAAGAAAACATATACAATTTACTTAAAAACTAAATTGTGTTACAAATATTATATGGTTGATTAAACATGGGAATTTATAATGACACGAGTATATGAACTTGCAAAAGAATATTCAATGACAAATAAAGAATTTATTGAATATCTTGATACAAAACTTGATATAAAGGTAAAGTCACATTCAAGTACGCTTTTGCCTATGCAGATAGAAAAAATAAAAAAATCTTTTGACAAAAAGGATGTTACGGATGCAACAAAAAAGCCAAAAGCTTTTATTATAAAAAAAGTTAAAAGTAATACAGATTCTAATGTGGCGGAAAAACAAGAAGAACCGACAAAGGTATTGAAATCGGAAGATATAAAGAAAAAAACAACAATTGAAAAATCAGAAAATCAACCAAAAGAAGAAATTCCTCAAATTAGGTCTTTATTGGAATATAATAACAGAAACAGTCAAAAAAGACGTCAGGAATTAATTCAGAGTAAACAAAAACAACAAGAAACAGAATCCAGATTCCTCAAAAAAGAAGTTAAATCTTCAAATGCAGAATTTAAACAGAAAAATCAATCTGAAGATAAGTTAAAATTAGGACAAAAAGATAAACCAGACTTTAAGAAGGCACCTTTTGATAAAAAACAGGATGAAGGAAGAAAATCAGAATTTAGAAAAGAAAAAGGTGACAATAATAAGTTAAATAAAAAACCTATAAGACATCATGTTATTTCCCAGGAAATATATGAGGTAAAACCCGGAAGTAATGCTCCTTTTAAGAAAAAAGGACCTAAAGAAAAAAAGAAACAGTATAAAAATAAAGAGGAAGAGCAAGAATTAATCAGTCTTGAAAAAGCTATTTCTCAAAAACATAAGAAAAAAGCGAAAGATATTAATGAAGAAGAAACAGTAAAACAGGTAGTAATTAATAAACCTGTAACTGTAGGTGAGTTAGCAGAGAAAATAAAAAAATCTCCTGCAGAAATTGTTAAATTCCTTATGATGCAAGGTATATTAACTACCGTAAACGAGATAATTTCGGTAGAAACACAAAAGAAAATATGTGAAAATTTTGAAATGGAAACTCTTGAAGAAGATTTGGATGAATATATTGAACAAGAACTTCAAAAAGAGGAAAAAGAAAAGGCAATAAAAGAAGTAGACGAATCATTGTTGGAACAAAGGGCGCCCGTTATAAGTATAATGGGGCACGTAGACCATGGAAAAACAACTTTACTTGATTCAATCAGAGCTTCAAAACATAAAATTGTTGCTACTGAGGTCGGGGGTATAACTCAATCAATAGGTGCGTATACCGTATACCTGGGAGATGATAAAAATAAAAAAATTGTATTTATAGATACTCCGGGGCACGAAGCTTTTACCGAAATGAGAGCAAGAG
>CANQOM010000098.1 GCA_947625445.1 Candidatus Gastranaerophilales bacterium | reverse complement strand
ACACCGGGGGTCTTTATCCAATCATTAAAATAAAATGTTGTTTTATCAGCACCGTGCGCAAGCGCAAATACATATTGATAAATTGCCTTCCAAGCTTCATCGCAAAAACCTTCGGGTTTAGCATAATCAGCTAAATAAGATTGTCCCTCTTGATGAAACGGGCAGGTTGATAAGCCGTCAACTCCGTATTCTTTTGCCAGTTCTTCCTGAAAAGTTGTTTTTAAAACAGTAATTTTAACTTTTTTCATAAACTTACTCCGTAACTTGAAAACACTATTTTTTTAATTTAGCATAAAGAAAGGTATAACAAAAAGAATTGAATAAAATGAAAAATATTATTATATTAAACGGTTCACCGAGAAAAAATCAAAATACTGCTAAAATGTGCGAAAGTTTTGCACAAGGTGTTAAAGATGCAGGCGGTGAAGCTGAAATTATAAACCTTTATGATATCGATTTTAAAGGCTGCAGAAGTTGTTTTGCCTGCAAATTAAAAGGAGGCAAAAGCTTTGGCAGATGCGCATACCCAGATGGATTAACTCCTATATTGGATAAAATATCCGCTATAGATGGTATTGTTGTTGCAAGCCCTATATATTGTTCCGATGTAACAGGGGTTACAAGGTGTTTTATAGAAAGATTAACATTCCCTTTCTCTGAATATAAAGAAGGGTATCCATCTATTGCTCCAAAAAGACTTAAAACCGCTATGATTTATACTATGAATGTATCAGAAACTCTTTCAAATCAAATGTACCCTGATATGTTTGATAAAACCGAGTTTATGATAACAACGGTATTTGAAAAACCCGTTAGAATTTTTGCCTATGATACTTATCAATTTAACGATTACGACAAATACGTTGTTGAAGTTTTTGACAAAAATGAGAAATTAAAACATAAAGAAGAACAATTTCCAAAAGACCTTCAAAAAGCATATGAAGCAGGAAAATATATGATTAAAAGTATTGAAGGATAAAATAAATTTCTGTGTATATAAAAAAACTTCCTATAAAGGAAGTTTTTTTCGTGCCCAGAGGGATTCGAACCCCCGACCTTTTGGTTCGTAGCCAAACGCTCTATCCAGCTGGGCTATGGGCACATAAAAATACCTACCAATTATAATACAACATAATTTTTTATTATCAAGTATATAAATCAAGCAAAAAAAAAGCTGCACTGCAGCTAATACTTAATAATCTTGGGAGGAGATTTGGGGATTTGTTACAAATATAATAATTCATAAATGTTAAAAAGTTTATATTTTTTATTATTATTTTAATAAAAATTTACAATATATTGATTTTATATTAACTTCTTTACACTGGAAAAATTACTTACTTTTTCATACAATCATGATGAGAGGTGAAACATGTTTAATAAATTATTATTATGTATAATAACCATTTTATTCTTGTATTCTTCTATTTTTGCGATATATTTTGCGCTTATAGTAGCTATGAGCATGAAGAAAAATAGGGAAAAAAGTAATTATAATTCCGAAAACAAAAATATTATTGTCATAATTTATTCTCATAATAATGAAAATACCGCAGTTAATTTACTGGAACAATTAAATAAACAAGATTACCCGAAAGGAAATTATCAAGTTCACATAATTTTAGATAATTGTACTGATGATTCATCCAATAAATTGGAATTTGTTGGCGGTGCAAAACTTTGGCGTCTTACAGATGAAGTTCCTTTTGGAAAAGATAAAGCAGTATCGTGGTTATTAGAAAATCTTTTATCTTTTAAAAAAGTTGATGCTTATGTATTTTTAAATGCTAATCGAATGGTAAAAACAAACTTTCTTTCTTGCGTAAATAAAGCGATACAAAACCATCCTGTTGTTGTAGGTTCTACAGAAATATTTCTTGAAGATGCTCAATATAAAGAAAAAGTATTCTCTCTTGTTAATGATTATAATATGAATATTATGAAGCTTGGCAGGGCAAAATTAAATCTTGCAGTGCCCATAGATTCTGATATTACAGTTATTAGACATGAAGTGCTTGAAAAAGTTAAATGTATTGATTTTAAAGATGCAAATTCGGAGCTTAAATACTCTTTTCTTTTAACAAGTTTAAATTATCCTCCGATTTTTGTACCGGAAGTTAAAACTTACGTTTCTTCTATGGATTATGAAATTAAAAGACCTGATTTCAGCTTTAAAATGTCTCTTTTTAAACATTGTTTTAATTTAAAACTTTTTACAAACTTAAGTTTTATGGAATTTTTATTTTCGTTATTTAAACCAAATCCGATTATATTAATTGCAATATTAACAATAGTTTATGCATATTCTTGTAACTATATATTCTTCTTGGATTTTCCTTGGTCTATATTTTTAGCAGTATTTTTAACAGTAACTTTTGCTATTTCAATATACAAGACAAATCTTTACACGAAACAATTATTATATCTTGTTTCTTGCCCGTTTTATACCTTATGGGATGTTATTTCAAAAACCAAGCCGATTAATAAATTAATAAAAATAACCGCAAAAAAGAAAAAACCTATAATAGAAAAAACAACAGTCCCTGTAAGTGTAACAAACGGACGAAGTGTATTTACCTGTTATATGGATTTAATATCTGAAGACGGATTCAAAAAAGCTATATTCCGTTACAAAAATAAAAAACAAGAAACCACGCAAAGTTATGTAAGAATGTGTGATGCGGTAAAAGATATTACAAATTTGCTTGAAATGCACGGATTTAGAATGAAAATTTGTCAATCGTGTGCTTATTTCTCTCCTAAAATTGACGGAACTAATAATATGGTTAAAGGTTATTGTAATAAACAAGCACTTGAACAAGAATACAACGGTATGAATTTACCTGAAACACTTTTATGGAATACGTGTGAATATTTCATCCCGGAAGAAGTCAACAAAGTTATTAATATTTCTAACTACATAAAAAACAAGTAATTTTGTTAAGAAATATTAACTATATTTATCTAAAAATTTAAGTTTTTTAAAAAAATTCCGATATATATAAAGTAAATATATTAACGGAGACTTTCATGGGCTTATCATCATTACAAGGAAGATTATTAATGATTACATCTCGAATAAGTGATATCGAGTTGCAAGAAGTTATGATTTCTCAAAGTAATATGGATTTAAACAGAAGAACTACAGAAGCTGATCAAGTTCGCATGGATGCTCTCAATAATTACAAACTTCAAAGAGTATATAAAGAATCTGAAGACTCTGAAAGAAAACAAGAAGATCTTTCTTATTCAAGTTTGATTAGTCAAGGGATTCTTGTTACAAATGCTAAAAATGAAATCTATCTTAATAAAGATGCAGACGGAAATTGGATTATCCCTAAAGATAAAGATGGTAATACACTTTTATCAATTGATGAAGAAAGCGGAAAAGCAATTGTAAATGAAAAAGAATACAATATTGTTAACGCAAAAGGTTATTTAGATAATCAAGATATTATTCAACAAGGGATTCAAAACGGATTATTCTTCTTATTTGATACAGTCAACGATAAAGAAGGTATCTCTAAGGCAAATCTTGATGCCTCTACAGAATATGCAATGGTACTCGATACTTCTGATGATGCAAGAGCTCAAACAGAATATGATAACATTATAAACAGTATATCCAGAGAAGAAAATCAAAATGATATGGATTTAAAATCACTGGAAACACAACATGAAGTTGCAATGAAAGAATATGAAGAAGTTAAAAATACTATAGAAAGTAATATTGACAGAACATTTAGTTTATTTACAAACGCATAAATTTCACTATAACAGAGAATAAAACGGGATTCATTTATCCCGTTTTTTTATTAAAAATTGTTACTTTATCTCTTATTTGCCCGAAAATTAAGCAATTAAATATTTTATTTGTTTTAATAATAATATAAGGGGTAAGGAAATAATGTCTAATATTATAAATTCAACAAATTCATATCCGGTAGCAAATTCTGGTATTAAAAAAGAAAATATCCAACAGAATTTTGATAAATCAAAGCAAATAGTTACAGAAAATGTTGAAAATAATTCATTTGCAAAAATGTTTATGGGAGACTCAAAACCCAATGAAACCATAGCAGTTCTTGTCCCTTTAGTATTTCTCAACAACCTGGTTGATAAACTTATGACATTAAGTAACGGTAAAGGGTTATTAGATAAAGCAGCAAAATTAGGAGATAAAATATCTGATGCTTTAAAACTTGAAAAAATATTCCCTGAGACAAAAAAGCAAGAAATATCAAAGTTTATAAATAAAAATAGATTTACAAAATATTTTACAAGTAATTATGAAGCTATTCCTAAAAGCATGGTTGCTAAAAATTCCGCATTTTCTGAAAAATTTAAAAGTAATTTAATTTCCGGATTAAATGATTTAAGCAAAAATCCTGAATTTGAACAAATATTGAAAAACAATTCAAACGGTCTTTCAGATGCAACAAAAAAAGTTTTAGCCTCTGTAATAGACCCTTCAAAAGCCTCTAAACTAACTTCAGAAGAACTTATTAAAACAACTGAAGAAATTACAAAAAAAGGGTTTAATAAAATTAATACTACGGGTTTATTCAAGAAAACTATAAATCTGCAAAATTTAAGTCAAAAATTAAAAGCGTCAGAATCTTTAATAGGAAAAACACCATTAGGGAAATCAAGTGCAAAAGGATTATTAAAAACAAAAGATATACTTACCTATGGCGGCGGCGATATATTGAGTATGATATTCGTAGCCACAGGTCTTATTAATTCATACAAAGAAGCAAAAAAAGCACCTAAAGGTGAAAAATTAAGTACCTTTATGCATGTTCTTTCAGAACAATATTTAGGGTTAATTTTACTTACACCGAGTACAAATTTATTATATAAAGTAGCCGGAAACAAATATAGAGGTATGAGCGTTGAAGGCAGAGAAGCTTTAAAGACTTTAATTAATACTTCAAATAATTCCAATCTTTCAAAAGAAGCAGTTAAAATAGCTAATATTCAGAAAAATCTTTTAATAAAAGGTGTTGACAAAGATAAAGTAGCACAATTGGCAGGAAAGAGTTTAAAAGAAGTTAAAGGATTAGCTAAAACGCTCAAAAAAGAAGGAGCAAAATTAAAATTCTGGGAAAGACCTTTAAAATTTGCAGGAAAGATTCTTGCTACAGGGCTTGATACAATAAAAAAGAACAAATATATTACACTTCCTAAATTAGGTACAAAGAAATTGCCACACCCTACATTAAAAGGATTTGCCGGCGGTTTCGGAAGATTTATGCTTGTTTTAATGGTAATATCTCCATTACTTCAAAAACCTTGCACTAAATTATTCCATAAAATTTTTGGAGAACCTAAAACATATTTAGCTAAACAAGAAAAAGAAAATAATACAAATAATTCAAAAGATACAACAAAAGAACCCGTAAATTCAAACCAAGAAAATATAAATCAAAATACTTCTAATAATAAAGATACTAATTTGATAAATATATTATCAAATAAACCTTCTGCCTCTTTAGAAACTAAACCTCAAGAAGCATCAAATAATACAAATAATCAGGAAGGCTATATACCTGATATAAATGTTAATAATCAAGATGAAAAAAAAGATGAAAATATTCCAGCATTAAATTTATTTAATAAAAAAGGAAAAGAAGAACAAGGGTCTTACATTCCTTCAATAGAACCCGTAAAAGTTGAAGATAACTCAAAAGAATTAGATAAATTAGCCGATCAAATTCTTTCTGAAACAGACGGAATTATAAAAGAATCAAAAAACTTCTTTAATAATTAAAAAAAAATGCTAAAATTAATGTATGCTAATACATTATATTTCCCTATATACCGATTATCTTGAAATTGAACGTGGACTTAGTGATAATACTATTTCTGCTTATAGGTCTGACTTATATTCGCTCAGTAATTTTCTTTTGGAAATACAAGGTATTGAAGATATAACACAAATACAAAGACTTCATTTAAACTTGTATATAAAAAATTTATATGATAAAAAATATTCTCCCGTATCAATCACGAGGGAAATTGCATCAATAAAAGGATTTTTTAATTGGCTCTGTATTAATGATTATTTAAAAAATAATCCATCTTTAGCAATAGAGCAACCAAAACTTCCGAAAAAATTACCAAAAGTATTATCTTTGAACGAAATAACAGAACTTTTAAATTCTAAAATGTCTATAATAGATAGAGCTATATTTGAACTTTTATATGCCGCAGGTCTTAGAGTATCCGAGTTAATAAATATTCTAATTAACAATATTGACTTAAG
>CANQOM010000097.1 GCA_947625445.1 Candidatus Gastranaerophilales bacterium | reverse complement strand
TTTATGTACAAGAAGGACAAGAAGTTAAAAAGGGTGACAAGATTGCAGTTTATGAACCTGTTTCAGGCGGAGACGGAAGCCGTTTAACAGAAAAAGCAACAAAAGATATTACATCGGATTTATCAGGTGAAATAGTATTTGAAGACTTTGTTGCAGACGAAAAGAAAGACAGGCAAGGTAATATTTCAAGAACGGCAAGTAAAAACGGAATTGTTTGGGTACTTGGCGGAGATGTATATAACCTTCCCGGTGGTTCTACAATACTTGTTGAAGATGGTAAAGCCGTTAAAAAAGGTGATAAACTTGCTGAAATTCATATTATTTCGGAACATGGCGGTGAAGTCAGACTTGGTGATAATTTAGTTGTTGAAGATGTTAAATTTGACGGTAAGAAGATAAAGAAAATTGTTCAAGGTAAAGAGTTAACAATTGTTATTGCTTCTATAACCGCATCAAATGCAACATTTGAACAAACAAAAAAAGAACAAATTTGGACCGTTAAAAAGACAGGTGAAAAATATATTGTAAAAGCTCCTGTTGATACAGTGGTTGAAAGCGGTATGATTATAGCAGAGCTTATGGATGAAGAATATGTTGTTCCATCCTCAGGTGAAATAAGATATAACGGTGTTGAAGTTGATGAAAATCAAATCATTACAAAACCGGGTGAAGTAATATTTATTCCGGATGAAATTCATCAGGTAAATAAAGATTCAGCATTAAAAATGGTTGAGTCAGGAACTTTTGTATCTGCCGGAACGGAAGTTGTAAAAGATTTATATGCTCACATTGACGGTATTGTTGAAATAAAAGAATTTAACGATATGATTCATGAAGTTTCAATAAGACCGGGTGAAATTTATAATTTAAGCGGAATCGGTGATTTAAAAGTAGACGAAGGTGAAGTTGTAAAGGCCGGAACTGAAATTGCACCAAAAATTAAAGCTAAAGTTGATTCAATAGTTACAATTCTTGATAATGAGAAAGATAATATAGAAATTGATGATTTAGAAGAGGATTTAGGTGTTGCAGCTTTAGATGAAAAATCTATATCAAATCAGCCTATACAAATATTAGTAAGACCTGTTCAAAGATTTAATATTGATACAAAAGATGTATCTATTAAATTTAATTCAACAGATGAAGCTATAGACCTTGTACCTGTTACTCAATTACAATACAAAGACGGAGCAAGAGTTAGAAATTTAGAAGGCGGAGTTTTAACAAGAACAAGTTTAGTTCTGCAAATGGACGGTTATTTAAGTCATTTAAAAGGACAAGTAGAACTTGATGATAATAATAACTTAAAAATTGTTGTTCTTGAAACATTAATCGTAAGAAGAGAAGTTGAAGGTACTTCAAAAACTTCTGCTTCAATGCAAACAGAACTTTTAGTTTCTGAAGGACAGATTATAGAACCAAAAACTCCTGTTGCAAAAACTCAAGTACTTGCAATCAGTGACGCTATAGCAAGTATAAAATCAAATAATCAGGATGTAAGGAGATTATTATTAGTTTCAGATAGTTATGAAACAAAAATCGATTTAAAATCTAAACCGGTTGTAAAAGTTGGTAATTTAATTAAAATGGATATGGTAATATCAGAAAAAGGTGAATTATCAACAATTTCAGGTGTTGTAGTAAAAGTCGATGATAAGTCAGTTACATTAAGAGTAGGAAGACCATATTTAATCAGCCCCGGAACAATGTTACAAGTACAAAATGGTTCATTGGTATTAAGAGGTGATATGATTGCAACCTTAGTATTTGAAAGACAAAAAACGGGTGATATCGTTCAAGGTTTACCTCGTGTAGAAGAACTTCTTGAAGCCAGAAAACCGAAAGATTCTGCAGTAGTTGCAGAATATGCAGGTAAAGCTGAAATTGAGATAGAAGATGATGTTCCACGTTTATACTTAAACGGTGAAGGTGGAAGACAAGAAGTTAAGTATGCTATCGATTCAAATATTATTGTTGCAAACGGTCAAGAAATAAAAATAGGTCAACCTTTGACAGGCGGTCCGTTAAATCCTCACGATGTTATAAGATTGAACGGAGTAGAAGCTGCTCAACAATATCTGGTTGACGAAGTACAAAGAGTTTATCGTTCACAAGGTGTTGAAATTGCAGATAAGCATGTAGAGGTAATCGTTCGTCAGATGACAAAGAAAGTAAAAATTCTTGAATCAGGTGATACAAAATTATTACCGGGTGAATTTTTGGAATTGAAAGAAGTAGAACAAGAAAATGCAAAAGTAAAAGAAGCAGGCGGTGTAGAAGCTACTTATGAAGCGGTGCTTTTAGGTATAACCAAGGCAAGTTTAAATACAGAAAGCTTTATATCGGCAGCATCATTCCAAGAAACAACAAGAATCTTGACGGAAGCTGCAGTTGAAGGTAAGCGTGATTTATTAAGAGGCTTGAAAGAAAACGTTATTATCGGTAGATTAATTCCTGCCGGTACCGGATTCTATCATTTAACAAATGCTTCTGAAGAAAAAGACAGAGAAGCTCAAAAAAGAGCAGCTGAAAAGAATAATGCAAGAAAACCTTCAGCTATATTAGAAGAAATTGAAGGAATGTTCGGTACTCCTGAACTAACCGACTATACAATTGAATAAATTTATAGTTTTTTAAAAAATAGCAGTAATTCGTTTTAATCGAATTACTGCTATTTTTTTGGGAGAAATTATGAAAAAACTTTTTTATTTATTGATTGTAGGAATGTGTATTTGTTCTAATTGTTATGCTAATGAAATCCAAGATGTTCAGTGTTTTTTTAATGAATATATAGATGCTGCGAATAACTACAGTAATGATTATTTTAAATATTATAGTAATAATGCAAAAATAATAAGAGTAGTAGAAAAACCTGATGGTTCAAAAGAATCAGTTAATATACCCATAGAACGTTATAAAAGTGAAGCTAAAAAATCAACAAAACTCATGAAACTAAGAAAATATAAAAACCATTATTTTAATGTAAAAATAACTCCGTTTGGAAAAGATTATAAAGTTGCTGCAATGAGAATGCCTTCTACGAGTGACTATAAAATTCCCGCTCATTTTATTATCGGTAAAGACAACAATGGAGAATGGAAAATCAAAGAAGAATCTATGAATACGAAAGTTCAAAGATTTTTGGATAAAAACTAATATGTTTTACTAAGCTTGTTTTAATTTTTCAATCCATTGAGCTACATTTTCATTATATTTTTGAATTCCACGAACCATAGCAGAAGCAACATCATTAGAAAAAACTAAATTAACATCTTCAATGGCTTGTTTTTGCTGATTTGGTTTGATGACTCCTCCGACATCAATGATATAATCACCAACTCTTGAACCTGAATTAAAATCTGCAAAAATCAGACCTTTATTTTTTAACCATTCTTTAAATTTAAGACCTTGTGTAGAAATCTTTTTATCCGGAGTAATATATTCAACCATTTGCCATGCACCTTTTACTGAGCCATCATCCATATATTTTCCGTATGGATTTGCCATAAAAAATTTAGGAACGTCTGCGACTTTTTCCAATGAACACTGTCTTGCAATAGGAATTTCTGCATATACTCCTTGTGTACCTGTTAAAAACGGATCTTTAAAAAACTTTAAAATAACAGAATTATTATTTACATCACTTAATTTATAAACATTACCAATGTTACCGTTACCGATTTTTTCCAGATTAAAATTCTTTCCTTTTAATGTAAATTGTGATATTTTCTTTGGGTCATTAACTAATTGAAGTTTTTCAATAGCTTTTTGTATTTCCTTGGGTTCTATACCTTTAAACATTTCAGGTACATCGTCAACAATTAAAGAAGAACCGGTTTTATTTAATTGATTATTAACCGCAATTAAAAACTTGTCCGGAATATCATATTTCCCTTCTTTAAAATCACCAAATACTTTTGCTATGTCATCAGGTGTTAAATCTTTATTTTTTTCTAAGAAATCCAGTATTTCTTCTTTTTTAAAATCGTGAATATTTCTAAAATCATTTATATCTCCAAAAGTATACCCAAATATGTCTTTATATTCATTTTCCTGAATATCTTTTGATAAATCAATAAATTGTACTTCTTTAGAGGTTTTTTGGGCAGTTTCTTTCGCAACTTTCTCTGTAGCTTTTTCTGCAGCTTCTTTTGTTGCCTTTTCGGAAGCTTCTTTTGCGGCCTTTTCTATAGCTTCCTTTGCAGTCTTTTCTGCGGTTTCTTTACCTTTTTGAGATAATTTGCTAATATTACTTATTTGTTCTTTTCCGTTTTCAATAATCTTTACTATTTTATCTCCGTTTTTGTTAGAATAAACTTTTTGAATTGTTTTAGAACCTTGGCGTGAAGAATTTTTAATGATACCGTTTTCATATTCAAGGATAATTTTATCGCCGTTTTTCAGAGAATCTTTAATTTTACCTGAAAAATTTTCTCCTCCTTTTTTTAAAGAAGCAATACCTTTATCGAATTTAATATCAGATAATTTGAATGATTGTCCTTTTTTTAGTTTATAAATACCCACTGCTATAATACCTGTTGCAGCTAATCCTGCCAGTGCAAATTTTAAATATTTTTCATTATTTTTATTATTTTTCGGCTTTTGTGATTCGTTAATTTCGGTTTTTTTATTATTTGTTTGAGATTTATTTTGTACATTATTAGAATAAAAATTTACATAATTCATATAAAAAACCTCATATAAATAATATATATTTATAAAACAAAATTAAATAATAAAATTGTTAATAAAAAATATGCTTATATAATTTCGTTACAATCATTCAATTGAACAATAGATGGTTTAAAGGTTTTAGCCTCATCAGGTGTTAATTGTGCGTAGGCACAAATAATAATTTTATCTCCTATTTGGGCTTTTCTTGCAGCAGCACCGTTTAAGCAAAAATCTTTATTTCCTCTTGTGCCAGCAATAATATATGTTTGAAATCTTTCACCATTATTAATGTTTAAAATGTCAACTTTTTGACCTTCTGCCATGTTAGCTTTTTCCATAATATTTTTATCTATGGTAATTGAACCGACATAGTTAAGGTTTGCATCGGTAACGGTAGCTCTATGAATTTTTGCATATAAAAACTCTAATAACATAGTAACTATATTTTATCAAAAACAAAATTTTATAATTAGTTTTTCAAAAAAATATTATTATAAGATAATTTTAATCTAATAAAAATAAAAAATAATGTTTTCAATCTGGTACTATGGTTCTATTTTTCTGGACACGACTTGAGTTGTGGAACTCATCTATACTAAGAATCAGGACGCAATTTTTATATTAGTTATTTTCATTACTTAATTTTTTTAAATAGTTTTTAATTTGCTCAACTTGTTTTGGTTTAAGATACTTAAATTGTCCTTTTTTTAATCCTGATAGGTCGACAGGTCCCATACTTAATCGTTTTAAAGAAATAACACTATGACCTAAAATATCAAGCATTTTCCTTATTTGTCTGTTTAGACCTTGATATAGAACAATTTCCAGTACGGTATTTTTACCTTCAAAATCAATTATGCGAGCAAAGGCGTATGCTATTTGTCCTTTTTCTATTTCAATCCCTTTTTCCATCAACGTTAAATCATTCAAAGTAAGTTTTCCTTGAGCGCAAACTCTATAAACTTTTGGTACTTTAACGGAAGGATGAGTCAATTCATTTATAAAATCACCATCATTAGTAAGTATTAAAAGCCCTGTAGAATCTTTATCCAGTCTACCTACCGGTTTTAGATTCTGTACTTCTTCGGGGAGTATATCATATATTGTCTTTCTGCCTTTTTCATCATCCATGGTAGTAATATAACCTGCGGGTTTATAATAGCGGATATATTTAAATTCCTGTGGCTTAATCACGTCACCGCTTACAGATACTTTAGCTTTAGGATTTATTAGTAAACCAAGTTCAGTTACAATTTCCCCGTTAACTTTAACTTTACCTGACTCAATCAGTTCATCAGCTTTACGCCGTGAACAATATCCCGTTGATGCTATATATTTATTCAATCTTACTTTTTGTGGTTTCATAAAACAATGATAACCGAAAATTACAAAGTTTTAAATATTAGAGAGAATAAATATATCTTAATGAAGTGCAACAATTTTGTAATAGTAGAGTTTTAAGCATATATTTATAGTAAAATTTTATTGTAATGTTTGAAAATTTATCGGATAAATTACAGGAAATAATAAGAAAAACCTCAGGGAATGCATCATTAACAGAAGATAATATGCAAGAAGCTCTAAGGGAAGTAAGGCGTGCACTGTTAGATGCAGATGTAAGTTTAAAAGTTGTTAAAGCTTTTATGACTTCTTTAAAAGAAAAAGCAATGGGGATAGAGGTATTAAA
>CANQOM010000096.1 GCA_947625445.1 Candidatus Gastranaerophilales bacterium | reverse complement strand
CAAGGACTGTTTTGGAAACAAAAAACAGAGGACCTCAATCAGGCTTAGAAACGTTAATAAGAGAAGGTACAAGTTGTCTTATCCATGCTTGTCTGGGGCTAATTGGTTTTGCTGCGGCTACTGTTGTATCAGGTAAATTTAATCAAAAATACGGGGTAAAAGCACAAAATATTATTGCAAGTAACGATACTATTAATAATATGTCTTATCTGTGGGAAAAATCCGGTTTTAGACAAGATAAGTTTTTTGAATCATTTATAGATAATATTAAGGGTTTGAATGGTACCGAGTGGAAACAGGTTTCTCAAGATGCGAAGTCTGAAATTCTTCAAAACCTTGTTAAGTTGTCTGAAAAAACTGCCGAATATGCTAATAAACAGGGAGTTGATAAGAAAAATTTAGGAAAAGAAATAAAATCTTTAAAAGGTCTCGTTACTGCTCAAATTATTAAAGATACTGGAGCAGAAGCATCTTTCAAGTTAAATTCAGTTAAAGACCAAGCAGGTAATGTTATTCATAAAGGTATTTCTACTTCTCTTACTGAATTAATTGATAATGCCACTACTTTATCAAATTCATTAAAAACTAAGAGTCAGGAAAAATTACCTGAGTTTATTAATCAGTTAAAGAAGAATAAAACTATTGCTACAGTACTGGGCATAGGTATTTGTTCTTTAATGTGCTTGTCAATTCAGCCTATTAATAGGTATCTTACAAAGAAAAGAACAGGTAAAGAAGGTTTTGTCGGAATAGAAAATAACAAAGAAGCTGATAAGTCTAAAGAATTTAAGGCTTTAAAAACTGCACTTGGGCTGGCTTTTCCTGTTTTTGGAATCAGAACTATAGGTAAGCCTTCCGAACTTCTTTCTAATATTCAATTTAACAGTAAAGTTCCTGCTTTAAATCATTTTAAGTTTGTATATAGTTTAACTATATGTTCAAGATTTATGTCAGCAAGAGATAAAAATGAGCTAAGAGAAAGTGTAATCAAAGATACTTTAGGGTATACTAATTGGCTTATTTTGGGCGGAATGGTTTCTAAGTTGGCTGCAAGAGGATTAGGCGGAAAAGAATTAATTAATAATCCGATAAAAGGTACTGGTAAAAAAGGTGTTAAATACGCTCTTAAGTGGTTAACAAATTCTTCAGTAAAAACTTTTGATGAAGTCTTGCTTCCTAAATCTAAAGAACTGGTTAAGGATGGAAAGTTAAAAGGTTTTTCTCAATTGCTTAAAAATGCTGATTCTGCTACAAAATCTAAAGTATTTAAGATAGCAGCTTCTCAATTTGCAGGTTATTTATACTCAGGTTTAGTTTTAGGTATAGGTATTTCTAAACTCAATATATTTATTACACGTCAAGTTCAGGCAAAAAAAGAAGCCAAAAAAACTATGAATAATGAAGTTTCAAAACAAAATAAACTTGATACCAGTTATTTGTTAAATAATCAAAAGCAAATTAGCTCAGTATTTAAAGATTTTAATAAATCTGATATAATAAAACCTGAGAAGCAATCATAAAGACATTAAATGTGTTTATATCCGATAAAGTAAAAACTTTTTTTGGCAAAGAGGTAATGTGTGCACTAAATGATGCTATTATCTGTGCTGAAAATTTAGGTGTTAATATTTATCTTATAGGCGGTGTTGTAAGAGATATTCTTTTAAATAATCCTGCAAAAGATATAGATATTACCGTAGAAACTGATGCAATAAGTTTTTGTAAAATTCTTGAACAAAAATCAGATTGTAAAATAATTTCCACGCAAGAAAATTTGCGTACTGCAAAGGTTTGTTTTTATGGAAAAATCGAGATTGATTTTGCATCTACAAGACGAGAAAAATATGATTTTCCGGGGAAATTACCAATTGCTTATGATTTTGGCTGCCCTCTTTGTTTTGATGTTCCAAGACGTGATTTTTCAATTAATACTCTTGCTATAAAACTTTCATCTGATAATAATTTTGAATTAGAGGATTATTATCTTGCAAAATTTGATATTGATTCTAAAAAAATTCGCATATTACATCATAGAAGTTTTATTGAAGACCCCTCAAGAATTATAAGAGCTTTGAAATTCAAATTTCGTTTTGGTTTTGATTATGAGAATCAAACATTCTTTTTAATGCAGTTATATTTAAAAAATCCTGACCTTGATATTCCTTTGGAAAGAATTAAAAGTGAATTAAAACAGTATTTTTCTATCAATAAATCAGGATTATATGAAGAATTAATAAATACGAATGCTTATAAATTAGTTACTTTAAATCCGGTTAAAACAATTAATGAGAATTTGTTTAATGATATTAGTAAATATGGAATTTTTAATAAAGAAAATAAGTGGTTAATATATTTTTCGTTATTACTTGTAAAAGATGAAAAAATTTCTGAACGTTTAAATTTAACTTCCGAAGAAAAAAAGATTATTAATGAAACTAAATTATTGATTAATAATCCTCCTAAAAATAATGATTTTGATATTTATAAATCATTTCACGATAAACATTATTTAACTTTATGTACTTATTATTTAATAACTAATGACAAAAAAGTATTAAAATTTTTAGAGAAATTAAGAAATTATAAAATAGAAATTACAGGTAAAGATTTAATTAAATTGGGATATCAGCCTTCATCGAATTTTAACAAGATATTTGATGAAGTATTAAAAGAAAAAATAGCGGGTAAACTTGCAACTAAACAGGATGAAATTTGTTTTGTAAAAAGTCTGTCGTAGTAAATTTATAAAGGAATGCCGAAAGTTTTACAAAGGAAGCACTATATCGAAGTGAGGTGACGGAGAGTGTATGCGTTAGTTGAGTGAAAATTAATTTATTTAAACTCCGCAAGAGAGATTTTTTGCTTGTTCTTTTAGTGTTTGAGCTTTGTCTGTATGTTCCCAAGGTACATCTATATCAGTTCTTCCCATATGTCCGTATGCGGCTAACTTTTGATAAAATTTTCCCCCGTTTTTGGCAGGAAGGTTTCTTAAATCAAAGTATTGAATTATAGCCCCGGGTCTTAAATCAAAGTTTAATCTGATAAGTTTTATTATTTCTTCATTAGAAATTTTACCCGTTCCAAAGGTTTCAACATATATAGAAACAGGTTCAGCCACTCCTATAGCATATGCAAGTTCTACTTCACATTTATCGGCTAGCCCTGCGGAAACAATATTTTTTGCAACATATCTTGCCGCATATGAAGCACTTCTGTCCACTTTTGTCGGGTCTTTGCCAGAAAAAGCTCCTCCGCCGTGTCTTGAATATCCGCCGTATGTATCTACTATTATTTTTCTACCTGTTAAACCTGCATCTCCCTGAGGTCCTCCTACTACGAACCTGCCTGACGGGTTTATTAAATATTTTGTTTTGTCATCGGGTTTTAATTGTTCTTTTGCAAATACATAATTGATTACATTTTCAATAATGTCTTCTCTTATTATTTGTTGTATTTTATCATTATCCTTAATACCGTTTATTATTTCATCGTGTTGAGTCGAAATAACAATAGTATCTATTCTTGAAGGTTTATCATCTTCATATTCAACAGTAACTTGTGATTTACCGTCAGGTCTTAAATATGATAAAATGCCTTTTTTTCTCACCTGACTTAATCTGTATGTTAATTTATGAGCTAAACTTATTGGAAGCGGCATAAGTTCGAGAGTTTCATTGCAAGCATATCCGAACATTATTCCTTGGTCTCCTGCGCCTATATTATCAGATTCATTTTCGGTTATTGAAGAACTATTTTCTCTTGATTCGAGTGCTTTATTTACCCCGCTTGCTATATCAGGGGATTGTTCATCTATACTTGATATTACCGCACAGGTTTTACTGTCAAATCCTCCTGAAGATTTTCCTGTATATCCGATATTTTCTATCGTTGTTCTTACTATATGCGGAATATCTACGTAACAAGATGATGTTATTTCTCCGTAAACTAAAACCATGCCTGTCGTTGCTGTTGTTTCAGCAGCTACTCTTGCGGTTGAATCTTTTGTTAAAAATTCATCCAATATTGCATCTGAAATCTGGTCACAGATTTTATCAGGATGACCTTCCGTTACTGATTCGGAGGTAAATAAATATCTTTTTGCACTCATTTTTTATCTTTCACTATTCCATAACTAATAAGAGTTTACTCTAAATATATCATTTTATCAATTATGCAGTACCGGAGCTTTTATAGCAAATTTCACTAAAATATTGAGTATATTTTAAAATAAATATTTTTTTATGTTATTTAAATAGTCATTTTTCTGGCATTCAAAAAAATAATCTATTTCATTTTCATTTATTATCTTAGCACCCATTAATTTATGAAATTTTAATACTTTTTTATTCCCTTTTCTTACGTCAAAATGAAATTTATTTGCTCCCGTTATTTTAAAAGCAAAAACTTTTGCAAGATAATCACTTTCCAATGCTTCTTCAGGACTGATTGAATCTTTTAATATCCAACTTCCGGGGCAAAAACTGTCTTCTCTAATGTCATATATTCTTATTGTTCCTATGGAATTTTGTTTTTTGTCCTCTATTATAAAATAATATTCTTTATTTTGATTTTTATATTTTTTTAAATATTCTCGTTGTTTTTCTATATTATTTTCTGTTTGATTTAGGTATTTGGATTTTTTTGCATTGCATCTTAAAGATAGTATAAATTCAGCATCTTCAAGTTCAACTTCTCTTAAATTTACATATTTTCCTTTTATTTTATTCATTTATATATGTCCGCAATCTATTATATAATCTTGTCTTGTAATCCATTTTGCATCATCTGACAGAAGAAAAACTATAAAATTAGCAACATCTTGAGGTTTTCCAAAACCAAAAGGATAAATATCTTTATATGTTTCAAGGTAATTTTTTCTTATTTTATTTAATTTATCTTTTGTCATATCAGATTCAATATGAGATGGAGAAATTGTATTAATTCTAACATTTTTATTAGCTACTTCTTTTGCAATAACTTTAGCGGATGAACTCAATGCAGCTTTTGTTCCTGCATATATTAACATCCCTTTATCACAAATTGTTTTCTCTATTGAAGAAACGGCTACTATACTGGATTTTTCCATTGTATTATTTCGTTTGTCACAGAAACCTTTAAAAAGCATAATAGGAACGTAATAGTTTATATCAAATATTTTTTTTATATGTTCGTATGTAACTGCTTGTAATGGTGTTATGTCAACGACTCCCGCACAATGAGCCATTCCTTGAAATTTTCCGTATTTATTTCTTAATTCACCAATATATTTTGAAAGATTCTCTATATCTTCAGTTAAGTCCTTTATTTCTATATGAATATTTTGAGGATATTTAGATTTAGATTTCATTAATTCTAATCTGTTTTTATCTCGGGCAATTGCAATAACTGTTGCTCCGTATTCATTTAATAAAAGTGCAGTCCCTTCTCCTATGCCAGAACTTGCTCCTGTTACTATAAATATATTTTTAGATGTGAATTTTATCATTTAAATACAGGCCTTTTTTGCTATGTCTTTTATTGTTTTCATTTGTTTAACATCATCAAATGAAATAGGTATTTTAAGTTCAGAATTAAAGAATGCTATTAAAGCCATTTTTGCGAGAGAATCCCATTCTTCTAAGCTTTCTAAATCGGTTTCATAACTCAGTTCATTTTCAGTTTGAATTATTTCTTGCATGTTGAGCAAAAATTCATTTTTTGTCATTTAGTTTTCTCCTTTTATTTTTTTTATCCAATATTCTTTTTGTTCTTTATAACTCTTTGTTTCCGAATTATTTTTATAATCAGATATTCCCGATAAATATATATCTTTAAATTCAAAAATAGCACTTGCCCAAGCGAAACCGTTTCCGAAAGAACAACACAATATTCTTCCGTTTGAAAATTTATTATAAAAATTGTGATTTATTGATATTGGGATTGATACTAATGATTGATTACCAAACTTTTCAAATGAACTTGAAGGTGCTTTTTCAGGTGTAAATCCGCTTAACTTTGCAACAGAGTTAACTATTTGTTTATTTGCTTGGTGTACCATTAAAAAATCAATATCTTTTTGGGAAAAAGAAGAGTATTTTAAAAGTCTTTTTATTGATTTTGGAGCATGAGCCATTGTTAATTCAAAGATTTTGGCTCCATCCATAAAGAAATCAATTAATCCGGTTTTATACCCATATTTTGAAACAAACTGCTCAAAAAGCTCATAGTCAGGGTTTTTAGAGTTTAATCTTAGTCTGTACCCCCCCCCGGGCGGGTGTTATGATTGATTCATAGCTATTTGAGTCAGAACCAAGGTCAAAATAAGAAGGATTTTCTTCTTTTGAATATTCTAATAGTGTTGCACTACCTCCGTCTGAAAATATTGGAGCGCAAATTCTGTTATCTTCGGACATATCTTTTGAAGGTGTATCTCCTGCACATAATAATATTTTTTTACAACCACCTGATTCTATCATTGAAAATGCTGCAAA
>CANQOM010000095.1 GCA_947625445.1 Candidatus Gastranaerophilales bacterium | reverse complement strand
TCTTAATTTTGTTGAATCCAATCATTGCTTTATCTGCTTGAACTCTTGCGGCAGAATTGTTATATACCCCTTCAACCAATTCTTTTACTGCATTTTGAGCTTTTTCGGCATTACCTTTATTGTTTGTAATAGCCTCTTTTACAGATGTTTTAATTGTTTCTAATTTATCAGGTGTAATTTGGAATGCTTTTAACTTGCTTCCTTCTTCTCCTATAATATTTTTTAAATGACTTTTCATCATATTTGAAACGTCATCAAGTCCTTGAGCTAATTTTTCACCATTTTCAGAAGCAACATCTCCTGCCTTTTTTAATAACTTCGACATATCGGTATCTTTTATTTTTTCTTGTGCTTTTTTACCTAAATCTTGATAGAAGTTACTATGTTTTACAAAATATTTTTCTCCAAAATTGTTAACTGCCTGAGCGATTTTATCTTCAACAAGATATGCTCCTGCCGTCGATACTCCGAGAGTTAATGTATCGTTAATCAGCATTTGAGGCTTTTGTTCTTTCTCTATTTTCTTATTTCTTAAGGTATTTATCATGTAAAAACCTGAAAGAAATATACTTTCACCAATAAGTAAATGTTGGAAAGTATTATTGGATTTACTAAAGTTTCCTATGAATTTCTTAAAAAATCCTGTATTGGCAACTGATTTATAAAATCCTGAAAAGCCTTCTTTTGTTATGTTTTCAACAAATCCTCCTTTAAAATTGGGAGTTTTTTGAGAATAATTTTTTGCTTTTGGGAATCTGTTATATTGATTATTTATACTATTTATTTTCATGTTTTGCTACCCCCGCAAAAGATTTAAACAATTTTTCATCTTTTATTGTAGGAACTACATTGTAACTTAAGTTATTAAAAGGATTTTCGTTTGGTTTCTTATTATTATTATTTGATGCCTTTTTTATACCGACTAAACTTAATAAAACAGGAACTAATGCAACTGTAATTGTTGCTCTTATCGGCATAAATATAGGTTGGAATAATTTATCCATTACATTTTTTGCAGTTCTTGAATAATTATTAAGCACTTTTTGCTGGGATATTGCGTTACTAACTTTTTCAGCAATTTCGGGTGCTTTCTCTTCTATTGTCTGTTTGAATAATTTTTCACTTTTATTATGTGCAATAGCTTTTAAATTTAATTTATCACCATGAATTAAACTATTAATTTGTTCTGCCAGTTTTATATCTTTACCTTCATTAATAAGTTTTTTACTTAATTCACCAAGTGAATTTACACCTTCGGCAACAATCTTTTGAGCTTTTTCCTGAGTTTCTTTCGGAATAGTGAATGCTTTATTTTTTTGAGCTTTTTTAACTGCATTTGCAATAGGAGTGCCGACAAGTGCAGTCATTGCAAGTCCAACTATTCCAGAAGAGATTGATTTTGCCGCCTGATAAGAACATTTTTCTTTATCTTCCTTTGTTTTTGCCGTTGCCATAATAGTTAACGGTCTTGCTCCGCAAGTTATAAACAGGGCGAAAATTGCTTCGGCAATTAAGGGAGAATAAGTTACAAAATTTCCTACACTATGGAGAAAAGGTGTACCCCCTTTAAAACTCGCACGACCATCAGAATTACTCTTGATGGTCGTGTTTATTTGGTTATTATTATTTTGTTTTAAATCTTCTCTCTTCATATACGCATTTTTACTCACCGCATAAGAAGAATAGGTTGTTCCCCTTTTTCGATAGTGTCTTGTATTTATAGAATTAATTTTCATAATTTCTTTCCATACACTCTTACACTAGTTCTAAAAACAAAAAAATTATTTTTTGCTATTTAGACATGACTATTATAACAAAAACATAAATTATTTTTATAAATTGTAATGTATATTTTTTTATAAAACTAATAATAGTGTTTGTTTTACACTATAAATTCGTTTTAACAAACCTTAATATTAATAATTTTTTTATCAATATAATATATTTACAAATTTTATCGTTATATGAAAATTACATCTCAATATCAATATAATAACCCGGTATTTAAAGGTGCAATTGTTAACATGAATGTCTTTTCAGATACTCATGGAAATGTGGAATATGCTAATAATGCACTTGAAGAAATGCGGGTTCAAAAAAACGATATTTTTTGTAAAGAAAAAAAAGGAAGTACTAATATTTTTGCAGTTATTGGAGATTGGTTTATTGACGGTGCAAGAAGAGGTTTTTCTGTTAATCCGAATAAAGATAATGCTTTCTTTCAATTAGATATGTTGAACGGATTTTTTAAAGAAATTAAAAATATTACGGGTAATGATATTAAAAAAATATTTACACCGGGCAATCATGAATTTGATGGTGGAGTTAAGCTTTTAGACACTTGTTTGTCTCAACTTGATGCTGATATTTTGATGACAAATCTTGATATAGAAAATTCACATGCTTTTTGTGAAAGTAAAAATAAACTGTTTAATGAAAAAATAGTTGAAGTTGATGATGATAAAAATCCGAATATTAAAAATAAAATTCTTATATTAGGCATAAGCCCCGTAAATATGTATGCTTATCAAAAAAATCTTGACGGAGTTGAATTTACAGATAATATAAATAAACCCTCTAAAAGTATAAAGAAAAACGAATATACAAATACGCTTAATGAGTGTAAAAAAAGAATTTCGCAATTTAAAAAAACAAATCCCAACGGTATGGTTATTTTATTAAATCATACAGGTGTTGATTTCGCTGACAATTTGGCAAATGAATCTCAAATTAACATTATTTTTGACGGGCATGAACACAAAGATGAAGTTAGAATTGTTAATGGTGTTCCGATTGTTGCTTTATCTCAAAACTTTAAAAAAATAGTTAATTCAAGATTCATTTTTGATGATGACGGAAAGTTGCAACAAATAAAATTGAAAAATATTTTACCATTTAATAACTCTACATTGGGACCTTTGGATAAACTCTATCATGATATGTTTGCCGAAGATATTGCTAAAAAGTATTCTATAACTTCTTCTGATGAAAATAATGATAAATTAGATATTTTAGATGTTAAAAATGTCAGAGTGGGAAATAATTATCTCGCAAATTTTATTACTGATGCTATTTTATCAGAATTGAAAAAATTTAACCCTGATATAGACTTCTTTGCTCTTAATTCATCGTCTATAAGGAGTTCTTTAAAATTATCAAAAGAAAAATCAGTATCGAATTTGGATATAATGAATACTTTATCTGGTATAAGAGATGATGAAGCTCAGATTATGATTACTGAAGTTTCAGGTTCTGAACTTTTATATCTGATTAAAGATAATATTATATTTAATAAAAAATCTCCAAACAGAAATACGTTAATTCAATATTCCGGTTTAATAATTGACAGAACTTCTCTTTTAAAAGCTATAGAAGAGGGAAAAAATGAACAAGAACAATTAAAATGCATTATTGATGCAAGAACAAAAAAGCCTATATTAAGTGATAAAATTTATACTATTAGTAATCCTGAAAAATATTTTGATAAAAATATTAATCAAAATATAAAAAACTTAAAATCCAAATCTCAATATACGGGAAAAAATGTTAAAGATTTATTTAAGTCATTTTTTGAATCCTCAGACGGGCATGTCAGTGCAAAATGTGATATCAGAATAAAATAATAATTATTTTCTGCAAAAATAGAATCCTAAATTTTCATACACTGTTTGTTCTTTAATATATGCTTTAATCATTTTTTTTGCATCTTCTATTTTCTCTATATCTTTAAAAATAAAATTTAAAATAATTTTATTATCAAAATTAGCTTTAGCTATTTGAAGCAAATAATATTGTAAACAATCTAAAATATAATTAGGTTCCAGAGAATTGGTAATTTGATAGGAATATAAATTTTTTGCAAAATTTAATACCTGAGATTTATCAAAATTGGGATAATTGTTAAAATATTTTTCCAAAAAATCAATATTATAAGTTTGAGAACTGACATAGCCTATATAAAATGCTTGAGAACGAGAAACAATAGTTTGAAGTAAATCCTCTTTATTATTTGTTAAAAATATAAAAGTAACATCAGATGGGGGTTCTTCTATGGATTTTAACATAGAATTTGCTGCAACGCTTGAAAAACAAGTGGTATTTATTCCTGATGGGTACCATAACTTGTCTTCAGAGCCGGTTTGTGGAAGATTATATCCTGCATTGATAAATTCTTCATATCTTTTTTGTTCTTCACTATTTAATTTTTTTATATCTGCATCGCAAAAAATAAACACTCTATGATAATCTGAAGAGTTTATGAGCGTGTCCATAACTTCATTTACTTGCTCTTCGGAAATAACGGTTTTGCTTGAATCTGATTTATTGTCTATTTTAGATATTGTTAAAATGGCAGGATGTTTATTTTCTCTAATCCAACGGCAATTTTGGCAATCACAAAGCGCATTTCTTTTATCCCGGCAATTTAATAATCTTGCAAGCTCTAATGCCATTAAATATTGAAGCATTATATTCCCGCCATAAAAAATTATTGAATGAAACAATCTTTTCTGTTCTATTGCCGATTCAAAAAAATTACTTAAATATGAACATTTTTTTTCTATAATTTGATTCATCGTTATCTCAATAAAGCTAATTCTAATATAATTTCGTTTGATAATACCTGACCGGTTTTAATCTTATATTCTGCATCAGTTAAATTTTCTCTTATTTTTACTAATCTATCAAGTGATACATTTTTTAATTTTTCTTTTGTTTTCATTACAATGAATTCATGTAATTTTAATTCTATAGATATTTCTTTATTGTTCATATTTTTTTCATAGTTTTTAATAAATATGAACTTTTGAAAATTGTTTTGCAGAACAGAAAATATTTCTAAAGGATGTCGTTTTTCTGTCAAAAGACTATACTGTTTAAGAATTTCATTTTTATTACCGCTGATAATTAAATCAGCTAACATAAAAACATCTTCAGATGAACTGCAATATTTTTTTATAGATTCTTTATCTATGGTTTTGTTTGGATATATAGCTATTTTAAGTTTTTCTATTTCGGAATCAATAAGTGTTAAATCGCTTCCTAATTGTTCTATAAGAAAACTGACGGCATCAGAACTTATAGATATTTCTTTCTCTTTTGTTATTTGCATTATTTGCGAATTTAACTCTTTTTGGTATGTCTTAAATTGAGGAAATTCTTTCACCTGTGAATATTTAGAGAGTATTTTAAATATTTTTTTTCTCGAATCAGGTTTTTTATTTTCATCTCTTGCAATCTTACAGACAAAAATTATATTTACGTTTGGGTTTAATTCACTTAATGCATTAGATAAAATATCCAATTGTTTATCTTCAAGGCTTATTTTATTTCCCATTAGATATTTATCAATATAAATAAGACTTAAAGTATTACCAAACATTAAAGGTGTCGATTGAACACATTCAATTAAAGTATTGTATGTGGGATTATCGAATACTTTATAAGCCATAGACATAAAAGAAGAGTCAAGAAGCTCATTTTTAAGCTTCTTGATTTCTTTTTCCATTAAATATTCTTCTTGTCCGTAAAATAAGAAAATAGCCATATTTTAATTATCTAATAATAAGCTTGCTCCGATAACACCAGCAGTATTACCAAGTTCTGCGTGCACAACTTCTACTGCATTACCCTGTATAGGCATTGTACGTTTTTTAAGAGTTTCTTTTATCGGATTGAATAATAAATCACCAGCATCGGCAACACCACCGCCTATAACAATTTTTTCAGGATTTAATAAATTAACAACACTTGCCAGTCCGATACCAATATAACTGCCTATAGTTTCGAAGATTTTTTTAGCAACAACATCACCTTGTTTAGCTGCTTCCGCAACAATATAAGGAGTAATGTCAGGGTTGGCAAGTTCTCTGTATTTCGTTGATTTGCCCCCTCGAATATATTCCTCTGCCATGGCAACAATTGCAGGTCCCGATGCAAAAGCTTCAAGACAACCTCTGTCTCCGCACCCGCATATAGGCCCATTCTCCATTTGAAGTTTAATATGTCCGAGTTCTCCGGCTGCATTACTTGCCCCTCTTACTAATTTTCCGTTTACAATAAGCCCTGAGCCTATACCGGTTCCGACTGTAATACATATCATGTTTTGTGCACCTTTTCCTGCTCCGTAATTTAATTCGGCAAGTGCTGCACATCTTACATCATTATCTACTTTTACGGGTATATCAAATTCTTTTGAAACAATATCTGCTATTGGGATATTGACCCATCCGGGAATATTCGGAGCTAATCTTACAATCCCGTTATCACAATCTATTTGACCGGGAAATCCAAATCCAATTCCTTCTATATTTGATTTATCTACTTTTGATTCTTTCATTAAATTTTGAATCGCTTTTATTATGTTTGAGATTGTATATTCGTATCCCATTTCTGCTCGTGTAGGTACGGTATCAGAATATGCAATGCTGCCGGATTTATCGACAAGTGCTACTTTAACGTTTGTTCCGCCTACATCTACCCCTATTCTATATTTTTTTGCCATTATA
>CANQOM010000094.1 GCA_947625445.1 Candidatus Gastranaerophilales bacterium | reverse complement strand
CTCACGTGGAGGAAGAAGGTTAGATGTATAGGAGAATTTTATTATGTCAGTTACCGTAACAGTTGTTCCTTTTTTACTTATTAATCCCGCTATTGCTACATTTACGGCTGCCGCCTTATTTATTCCGGGAGTTGTTGAGGCATTAAGAAGCGGTAATAAATCCCCTGATCTCTATAAACTCCACCTTGACTCCGAATTAGCTGAAACTATTTTTTCAAAAAAATATGACACAATGATTATGGATAAAGATACTCTTATTAAAACACTTGAAGAACACGGAGCTAATAATATAGAAATAAAAGATAACGATATTTTTTGTTATATGGATAATCTTCAACTTGTATTTAATAAAACAAATGATGAAGAACCTTACAAACTTTCCATAAATTATAATGAAGAAAGTGATACAGATGAACTTGTTCAAAATATAGGTTCTGAATATACTTTAAATGCACAGGAAATTTCTTATAATAAAATCAAAGACCGTTTAAATCAAAAAAATCTTAAAATAGAATCAGAAGAAGTATATGACGATAATACTATAGTTTTAACGGTTAATTTGGAGTAAATAATTATGGCAAAAAAACAATTAAAGATAAAACTTCTTCCCACAGGTGAAATACAGATGGAAACAATAGGGGTTAAAGGCAAAAAATGTCTTAGCTATCTTGATATGATTCAACTTCTTGCAGATGCAAAAATTGTAAAAAAAGAATATACAAAAGAATATTATGAGGTTGAAGAAGACGAATATTTAAACAATGAAGTTGAAAATATTAATGATATTTCATTTTAGTATAAATAATCAAACTCAAGATGACCTATTTTTACAGTATCACCTTCTTTAACTCCTGCTTGTTTTAAAGCATCAAAAACACCCATGGATTTTAATATATTTTGAAATCTGTACAGTTGTTCTGTATTTCTTCCATCAGTTACATTAGCGAGTCTGAATAATTTTCCGCCTTCTACTACGTATGTTTTCTTATCTACTTTATAAATACTAAATGAACTATCGTCATTATCATATGCCCCGTCATCTTCTTCTATATCTACTTCTATAGCGGGTTTTGGTATTTCATCTACCTTTTGTGATACAAAATGCATAAAATGTTCTATATTTTCACCTGTAACTGCAGAAATTAAAAATACGTCATTACTTATTTGTTTAAAATTTTCTAAATATTTTTGTTTTGTTTGTTCATCAACCGAATCAATTTTATTCAGCGCAATTATTTGATATACATTTGATAGCCTTTCAGAGTGTTTTTTCAGCTCATTGTTAATAATTTTATAATTATTAACAGGATTTTCTTGTGTTATATCTACAAGATGAATTAAAAATCTGCATCTTTCAACGTGCCTTAAAAATTCATGACCTAAACCTACCCCTTCTGAAGCTCCTTCTATAAGCCCGGGAATATCTGCAACCACAAAACTGTCACCTGTATCTTTTTTTACCACTCCTAAATGAGGAATTAAAGTCGTAAAAGGATAATCAGCTATCTTGGGTTTTGCAGAACTTATAACACTTATAAGAGTAGATTTACCTGCATTAGGCATACCAAGTAGTCCTATATCAGCTATTAGTTTTAATTCTAATTCCAAAACTCTTTCTATACCGTTTTCACCGGGTTCACAAAATTGAGGTGCTCTTTTTTGTGCGGTTGCAAAACATGCATTTCCTCTTCCTCCACGACCGCCTTTGGCTACCAGAACTACCTGACCGTCTTTATTTAAATCTGCTATTATTTTTCCTGTTGATTCATCTTTTACAATTGTACCGACAGGTACATTTAAATATAAATCTTTACCGCATTTTCCGTGCTGAGTTTTGATATATCCGTTTTCACCGTTTTCAGCTTTGAATACAGATTGATATTTAAAATCCATAAGAGTAGTTAAATCTTCAGTGGCTATAAGATATACATCTCCGCCCTTGCCCCCGTTTCCGCCTGCAGGACCACCCTTATCAACATACTTTTCTCGGCGCCATGCCACTATTCCGTTGCCGCCTTTTCCTGATACTATTTTTATCTTTGCTTTATCCAAAAACATATTATTTATTATAGTCCAAATATTTTATTTTAAAATAAGTCCTTCACAAAGCAAAAATCTTCCCATTGGAACTACCTCACAATAATTACTTAAAGAATCGACAAAACATTTATTTTCACAAAATCCACCTGAAAGATATAGTTTAGAAGGCTTCTTCGCAAAAACCCACGCATTAAAAGCTATCCCATGAACAAATTTAGACACTGCACTTTGCGGTTGTTCTCCATTTGCTATATCATCCATTATCTTTTCAAGTCCGAATATTCCGCATGTTATTACATATTTTTCTTTAGTATAATTTAGAGATTCAACTGATATATTATAAAATTTTAATAACATTTCTATAGTAGCACCAGTAGAACTGGAGCAACTATTATTCCAATCCAAATCTTTAAAATTTCCATCTTTATATTTTGCCCATTTTGAATCTCTGCTTCCCATATCAAGAATTATCCCGTCATCTTGATATTTAGAACGAAATCCTTTTATTAACGCTATTACTTCATTTTCATAGTCATCTTTTTGTTTAAGCATACTTAATGACATATGCCCCGTAGCCTTGTCAAATTTAAAATTTATATTTTTTAATTTACTTGAGGGCATAACGTAATAGCTTAAACCGTTTTCTTTTTTTACAAGATAATTTTGAAAATCTTGCATTTTTGTTGAAGAATCTGTTTCTATTATTTTAGACCAAGTTGTACCAGCATCAAGAACTATATTTATCATCTTAACCTCAAAAACGCTTCAATTTTTGCTCTTGTAGAGTTTGTTGCCGTATCATCTATATCAATATATAAACCATTGTATTTATCAGCCAGATATTTTGCCAACTGGGCTTTTGAACAAAATGATTGAGAATAAAAAACAGTAGGAACATCTTTATCAATATACATTTCCAGCTCTATATCAGCAGGTGACATAGCTTCAACACACCTGCTCCATCCATATAAATGTGTTTCGGGCGGAAATAATTCTAATATAGACAAGTCATTGGGCGGTACACCCCAGAATCCAAACTTGGCTTTACATTGTTCTAAACTTATATCTTGATATTCATATATTCCACGAGTTATTAATTCTACTTTTTGCCGTAACGGCAACAATGATGTCGAAATCTTAACATCACGTTTATATGTTTTTTCTTCAAATACAGAAGATATAACATTAAATCCCATATCTTTTAACAATTCATAACAAAACCAACCGCTATCACATTTATCTTTTCCTATAGGAGCCAATATCGTTATTAAATTTTCCTTATAATAAAACGCAGAATTTATTATATTTTTAATAATTGCACAGTAGGATTCGGGTAAAATATTCTGTTTATTAAATCCGTAGTCTATATCAAAATCAATCCATTCAGCATCAGGATATAATTTTTTATATTTATCTATTAATTCAGGATGTGGGTATCCCCAAAATCCTATTATGTTCTTTTTTTTCATATTGCAATTATATCATAATACAATTTGTTAAAATTTATGTTTTTTATTTTAAATCACTGTATAATTTTTTTATGGAAAAACTTTGGGAAAAAACAATAAATTCAAATGAAATTTATAACGGCAGAGTATTTAAAATCACATGTGACGATGTTGAATTAGCAGACGGGTATAAAACTAAAAGAGAAGTAGTGCATCATTCGGGCGGAGTTGTAATAGCCGCTGAAAAAGACAATAAAATATTAATGGTAAAACAATTCAGATACCCGACACAAGAAGTATTATATGAACTTCCGGCAGGAAAACTTGATAAAAATAATGAAGATGTATTATCTGCTGCAAAAAGAGAACTGGAAGAAGAAACCGGCTTCATTGCAAATAAATGGGAATCTTTAGGTTATATATGGACAAGTCCGGGATTTTGCACAGAAAAACTTTATCTTTTTAAAGCTAATGCTTTAAAGTTCAAAGGTCAACATCTTGATGAAGGTGAAATTTTGGATTCTATTTCTATTGAAAAAGAAAAAGTTTTTCAAATGATTAAAACAGGTGAAATTAATGACTCTAAAACTATTTCTGCAATCATGAGGGCTTTTCAATTATGATAAAGCTGGTTGTTACAGATATAGACGGCACTATATATACACCTGAAATAGGGATTAGAACATCAATAAAAGATTGTCTAAAAAATTTAATTAAAAATAACATAAAAGTTGTAATTGCAACAGGCAGAACATATGGCAGTGCTAAAACAGTTGCTGATAAAATCGGAATAAAATGTCCTTTAGTTTGTTATCAAGGCGCACTTATTAACTCCTATGAAGGTGATATTTGGGATGCAAAATACCTTAATGAAGATATTGCAAGAGAAATAATTAACGATTGCAGGAAACGGAATATTCATCTTAACGTGTATGTTAATGATACTCTTTACGTTGAAAATGATGACGATTATATAAAATTCTACATAGGAGATAAGGGTATTGATTATTTTAAGGTTAATTCTTTTGATGAACTTGATTTTAAACAATTAAATAAACTTTTAGCAATAAATTTTGAACCTAACTTTATAGATGATTTTATTAAGGAATATCAAAACAGATATCCACAAATATATGTTGTAAAATCACATCCGTTTTTCTGTGAAATTGCTGCAAAAGAAGCAACAAAAGGAAATGCTATAAAATTTCTTGCAAAAAAATACGGTATAACTTTAAAAGAAGTTATGGCAATAGGAGACCAAAATAATGATATTGAAATGATAAAAACTGCCGGAATTGGTATCGCAATGGGAAATGGTACTAATGAAATTAAATCAGAAGCAGATTATATAACTGACACGGTTGAAAATGACGGATTTATTAAAGCAGTAAATAAATTTATATGGAAGAAAGAGGAAGAATGTTCAGAATAGGGCAAGGATTTGATATACATAAACTGGTTGAAGGCAGGAAATTTATTCTTGGAGGAATAGAAATAAACTATAATAAAGGATTATTAGGTCATTCAGACGCAGATGCCCTTTGCCATTCAATAATAGATGCACTATTAGGAGCATTAAATTTAGGCGATATAGGTACACATTTTCCTGACAATGACCCTAAATATAAAGATATAAACAGTTTAATATTACTTAAGGAAGCTTATAATTTAATAAAAGCAAAAGGATACAAAATTAATAATCTGGATAATACTCTTTTTGTTCAGGCTCCGAAAATGAAACCTTATATTCCTTTGATTAAAAGTAAATTAGCAGAAGTTTTGGAAACAGATGAAAATTTAATTTCAGTAAAAGCCAAAACAATGGAAGAACAAGATTCAGTAGGACATGGAAATTCTGTTGCAGTACAAAGTATTGTTCTTTTGGTGAGTGAAGAATAACATATACTTATAAATATAATTATGTGTTAAAATAAATTTAAATGAACAGGAAATCATATTTTAATGATAAGTTTTTTAGGACTTTGCGTACAAAATTTAATAAAAACCTTAAAATATATATTAAGCGGTAATGCTAAATGGTCATCTGTTATGTCAAGAGCCGCAATGATTAGCTATGATTCACTTCCAATGGCATTAAGTATAGTATTTATAGCAGCAGTAATTATAGCACTTCAAGTATCAAAACAATTTTTGATGAGCGGAGCAGAAAGTTATGTAGGCGGTTTTTTGGCCGTAGCTTTAATAAGAGAACTGGCTCCTGGATTTGCTGCACTTGCCTTAAGCGCCAGAGCCGGTACTGCTATAAGTGCCGAAATAGCTAACATGCAGGTCACTTCTCAAGTTGATGCCATAAAAACTCTTAAAATAGAACCTGTAGGTTATTATTTTGCTCCAAGAATTATTGCAGGTGCAATAACAGTACCTATGGTAGTTATATTGGCTGAATTATTCGGAATATTAGGAGGGATGATTATATCTTATACAACAATAGGACTTCATCCTAATCGTTATATGTCTTCCGTATGGCTATGGTTAAATACGAGAGATATATATATCAGTATACTAAAAGGTTTTATTTTTGGAATAATTATTCCGTTAATTTGTGCTACTCAAGGCTATACAACAACAGGAGGAGCTAAAGGAGTAGGCATTTCAACAACAAAATCAGCCATAAACTCAACTGTATTTTTGCTTATGGCCGATTTAATTATAACTTTTATATTTTATGTTAACAATTAATTTTATTCTTCATCATCGTCAGTTGCTTTAACACCTGCAAGTCTTCTAAACTCATCAGGACGTTGAGACTTAGTAAGCGCATCTTCAAGAGAAACAAGTCTTTCTTTATAAAGTTGACTTAATGCCATTTCAAGTGTTTGCATACCTGAACCTGCTCCTGTTTGGATAGCAGAATAAATTTGAGCAGATTTTCCTTCTCGTATCATATTGGCAATAGCATTATTTTTTATTAATATTTCCTGAGCCATAACACGACCTTTTTTCTCACCTGTAGGAGTTAATTTAGGAAGAAGAGTTTGCGCAAATACTGCTTCAAGACATCCGCCTAATTGAACCCTAATTTGAGTTTGCTGACCTTCGGGGAATACGTC
>CANQOM010000093.1 GCA_947625445.1 Candidatus Gastranaerophilales bacterium | reverse complement strand
AAGATGGTTTTATGCCCTCTTTTTTTATTGACTATAGAGGCAAGAACGAGCGAAAGCGATACAAAACGAACCACTGTGCAGAAGCGAAGTTTATATAAATTTAAGTAAAAATAAAAATTTAATGTTTAATACAACAATCTATATCTAAAACTGTTATATCACCATCTCCGTCTAAATCTTCACTATGTAATGTTCCATTACATTCGTGGCAATGATAAATTGTTTTTAAATATTTCTTTTCAACTAAAGGATCTATGATATCTTGAAATTTCTTTTCTTCCGGGTGCATATCATGGTAGAATGTATATAAGCCTTTTGTTCCTTTTCCTTTTGTACCGTTACAATCCTTGCAAGCCCATATTTGATTATGAATACCCAATATTCTGTCACATGTTTTACATTCTGGCTTTACATTAATGCAACGAGGAACTATATGTTCTTTTTCAAGGTTTTCCTTGCTTCCGCAATAAAAACATTTTTTTTCTGCTTCAACAAATTGCCAGTCTTCTCTTGTAATATCAGACCATTTCATATCTCCGTTAATAAGTTTACGAACAGTATTTCTAATATATCCAAAACTTTTTGCTTTAGCTTCTTTTCCGTCTTTATGACCAAAAGCACTTCTTGCCATAATTTTTGCATATTGGTAAAATATCATATGTTCTATAGTTTTAATTTCGGGTATTGGTGGCATATCTGTTCCCATTTTTATAATAAATAGATTGAAATTATTATAACACATAGTTAATTATAGGTAATAACTTATAATTTTGAAACTGATTTATATAAAGTTTTGTATTCTAAAGCTTTAAATTTTATTTTATCTCTTTGTTTTTTTAAAAATATTAATTTATATATACAATAATTGATAAAATAAAGTAATTTATATTTTATTTCAAGATATTTATGGATATGCTTTTTATAAAAATAAGTATTGTCAAATTGTTTTTCATTATCTTTTTCAATAGCATTAATAAGAAAATTTATGGAATCTTCTTTGTATTTATCCAATAACTTATTAATATTTGAGTAATCCAGTTTATTTTTCATACATTCATTTATTTTAAAGTTTTTATTTTTTTCAACCATAAAACATTCAGGAATATTAAACATTTTGAAAAGAGATATAATCCTTTCAAGAGCAGGAAAAGGCTTGTAAATGTATACAAATTGTTTGTTAAAAATAATACAAAAACATAATCCATGAAATGAGTCTGTAATAACGAAGTCGGCATTTTTTATTGAGCAAAGCCATTCTTCTATTTTAGTATTTTTATCCCATCTTATTGATTTAGAACATTTTAATTCTTCTTCGATTTCTTTATCTATATTATCAGAAAGGAGGTAATGAACGATTTTTGCATCAGAATTAGAAGATGAAGCTAATTCTTCCCAATATTTAACATCTAAAAGAAACACAGGATCCAAAACATGTTTAGCTTTAAGTCTAAATGTATTTTTACATATTTGAATACCTGAGTCTTCTCTTACGCTAATATCATTAAATCGAGAAAGTAGCATTCCTGTAATTTTTGTAAATTGTTTATTTTTTTCAAATTCAGGATGTCCAAATGAAGCTGCATAGGCAATTTTCTTATTTTCATTATTTACAAAAGAAAGATAATAAGTGCCGTCTTGATGTTTTGTAAATGCGTATCTGAAAACTTGGTCAGAACCCACGATAAAGTTTGAAAAATATTCATTTAAACTTTCTAAGTCTTTCTTATTATTACATTGCTTTGTCATAGGCAAATATTTATTTCGAAATTCAATAAAGTTTGAATAGTCCTTTTGACAAGCGCCTTTAAGTTTATAATCAATATTATATGCATTGTAACCTGATAAATTTAAAAATTTATTTAAAGCGTAAGCAGTTAGAACTGCTCCAAAATTATTATTTTCCCAGTGAAAATTTAATATTGCAACATTATTTTTTTTATCTGCATATTTTTTATTTAACTCACTTAAAGTTAGATTATCTATATCTTTGAAAAATTTATCTCTGTTAGGGTGCTTAGGAGTAGGAGAAACAAGATTATGCTGCAAGCATAGTTTTTTCTTTGATGGTAGTAATACTAGATTTTTTTTGATATTTTGTAGGAGTGAAATCCCCCCCCCCATTAGACTTTACGGATATTATACTATAGCCTGCACTATTATCTGATTCTTTTACAAGTCTTTCTATTCCCCAATAATCACCAACAGTAATATCTGAACATCTTTTTGTTTGTGAATAAGGACACTTATAACAAGATTTTCTGAGAGAAATATTTTTACCGAAGAAAATACTATAAAAATTTTCTTTCAATGAACTTGAATATATTTCATTTTTTCCGTTTTTTATTGATAAGACAGGTTTGTTCCATCCCAGTCTTTTGTCTCTAAAATTTATTATTGATTCATCACCTATTAAATTATCGATATTATTTTCTTGTAAAAATTTATTAAAAAGCTTTAATGGTGGGATTCCGTGACAAATTATATCTATTGTATATAAATTTTTATAATCTTTTCCCAGATATAACTTTAATCCTGCAACCTGGCAAGGTGTTCCTATAAATGCGACAATTTTATCTTCTTTTAAAAGAGACTCTATTTTTTTAAAGGAATTACCTAATTTACTTTGAATATATTTTGAACCTCTCATATATTTAAAATCATCATAATTATCTGTAATTATGTGTTTTAGTTCGTTGTCTTTGAAAGCGGCAGCGCATAAATAACCTCCTATTGATGTTATATATTTTGCGATTTCATCTGCAATACCGCCGGATGAACATTTTAATCTTTCTTCTAAATTTTTTTTATATGCAGCAAAATACTTACGATTTGTATTTTTTAATATTTTGTTCTCTTTACCTATTTGACAAACATTTTCACATTTATTGCAATTTATGCATTTATTTTTATCGATGGCAGGGAAAAGAAAACCTTCATTATTTTCTTGAAGTTTGATTGCATTTACCGGACATATTTGTTCACAGGCACCACATCCGCTGCACAATTCAGAATCACAATTAATCATCTTTTTCTTTCCTTCATTAAAATTATTATACCAAAAAAGTTTGTCCTTAAAAGTAATTTATTGACTCAGTATTATGCTTGTATTTTAATTACTTTAAAGAGAAAATAATAATTATGCAAATTATTGAAGAAATAAAAAAATTAAAAAAAGAGAAAAATGCCGTAATATTAGCACATTGTTATCAGCCGGTAGAAATAGATGAAGTAGCGGATTTTGTGGGAGATTCACTATATTTAAGCAGAATGGCAGCTACAACAGATGCGGATATTATAGTGTTTGCGGGTGTACATTTTATGGCACAGAGTGCAAAGCTTATTAATCCCGATAAAAAGGTATTATTGCCTAATGAAAAATCAGGATGCTTTATGGCTGATATGATTAATGTTGAATATTTAAGAGAATTTAAATCTAAATATCCTAATATTCCTACTGTTTGTTATATTAATTCTACTGCCGAAGTTAAAGCGGAATGTGATATTTGTTGTACAAGTTCAAATGCACTAAAAATAGTTAAAAGTTTAAATTCAGATAAAGTATTATTTCTACCTGATACTTATCTTGGCAAATGGGTAGAAAGTAAACTTGAAAATGTTGAAGTCATTACTTATAACGGATTTTGTCCAACACATCTTAAAATAAGACCGACAGATATTGAACAAGCTCGCAAAAAATATCCAAATGCAGTAATTCTTGCACATCCGGAATGTCATTATGAAGTATGTAAAATGGTTGACTTTGTCGGTTCTACTAAAGAAATCATGGATTATGTTGTTAAAAGTAATGAAAAAGAATTTGTTATTGCAACCGAAAAAGGAGTTGTTGAAAGGCTTCAACGTGATTCTAAAATAAATAATTGGGGTAAGTCTTTTTATTTGATAAAGGAAGATATTATTTGTCAAAATATGAAATGGAATACACTTGAAGATATAAAATATTCACTTGAAAATGAGTGTTATGAAGTCAATGTCGATGCTGAAATTTTTGATAAGGCAAGACAAACTATTGAAAGAATGTTAGAAGTTAAATAAAAAATATGAAAATAAAAAATAATAAATGTGTATTAAATTTTTTAGGAGGCAGCTAAATGAAGATTTTAGTTGGGCTCTCAGGTGGTGTTGATTCTTCGGTTACTGCATTATTGTTAAAGGAACAAGGACATGAAGTAATAGGTGCCACTATGTCAATTTGGGGTAAAAGTGGAGTTTATAAAAATATACAGGAAAAATTAAATAAACTTCCTAAAAAACCTACACATGGAGCTTGTTTGGGCCCTGATGAAAAAGAAGATATTGAATCTGCTAAAAGTGTTGCTTCACAATTGGGTATTGATTTTCATATTTTTGATTGTGCTGAGCAATATGAAGAAATTGTATTAAAAAATTTTAAAGAGGAATATTTACAGGGCAGAACTCCTAACCCTTGTATTTGGTGTAATTCTTTAATAAAATTTGATGTTTTCCCATATTTGGCGAAGTTAAACGGAATTAACTTTGATAAGTTTGCGACAGGGCATTATGCAAGAATTGAAGAAAATAATGGACGTTATATTCTGAAAAGAGGTGTAAACCCTAAAAAAGACCAATCATATTTTCTCTATAGGCTGAAGCAGGAACAGTTAAAAAATATATTGTTACCACTTGGCGGATATACTAAGGATGAAATAAGAAAAATTGCGAGTGAACATAATTTGAATGTTGCAGATAAACCTGATAGTCAAGATTTCTATGAAGGTGATTATAATGAATTACTTTCCGTTCAGGATAAAGAAGGAAATATTGTAGACAGAAACGGGAAAGTACTTGGTAAACATAAAGGTATATGGAATTATACAATAGGTCAGAGAAAAGGAATCGGAATTAGTGCTAAAGAACCGCTTTATGTTGTCGAACTTAAAAAAGATACAAATGAAGTTGTTGTTGATTTTAAAGATACAATGATGAAGAATAAACTTATTGCTATTGAAACGAATTGGATAGGAATAGAAAAATTATCGGGAGAAATAAAGTGTAGTGCTAAAATTCGCTCTTCATCAGAACCTGAAGATGTAATAGTTAAAAGTTTACCTGATAATAAAATTTTAGTGGAATTTATTAATATGCAAAGAGCAATTAGTCCCGGACAGTCGGTTGTATTATATGATAATGATATTGTCTTAGGCGGCGGTATTATTGATGAGGTTAAATAAAAATTTTCTGATAAGGATATGAAAGGTAAAAATCAAATGAAAGAATATACTAAAGAAGAATTATTAAAATTATATGATATGAATCTTGATGAATTAATAAATATGTCAGAGAAAATAACCTCTGAAAATTTTTCTAATGAAGTTGAAGCATGTTCAATAATTAGCGCTAAAACAGGTTCTTGTCCTGAAAATTGTAAGTATTGTTCACAGAGTAAACACAATGAAGCACAAATCGAATGTCATCCGTTAATGGAAGTTGAAGAAGTAAAGAAAGCTGCACTTATAGCAAAAGAAAACGGTGCTAACAGGTTTTGTATTGTTACATCAGGAAGAAAAACTGAAGAAAAAGATTTCCCGAAAATATTAGAAATGATAAAAGAAGTAGCTTCAATCGACGGTATGCATTGTTGTGCATCTTTAGGACTTTTAACCAGAGAACAAATGAAAGAAATAAAAAAAGCGGGTGTTGAAAGATTTAACCATAATATTAATACCTGTGAAAGTTATTATAGTGAAATTTGTACAACTCATAACTATCAAGATAGGGTTAATACTGTAAAAATGCTTCAAGAAGAAGGTATTGAGGCATGCTGCGGAGTTATTCTCGGTATGGGAGAAACAAGAGAAAACAGAGTAGAAATGGCGCTTTCTCTTGCTAAATTAAATCCTAAAACAGTGCCTATAAATATTTTAAATCCAATTAAAGGTACAAAGTTAGAAAATTACGGAGATAAAATAGACGAAGAAGAAGTTTTGAGAACTATTTGTATTTTTAGAATTACAATGCCTAAAACAATATTGAGATATGCAGGCGGAAGAAATACAAGATTTTCAAAAGAATATCAAAAATTAGGTTTAAAAGCCGGAATAAACGGTATGTTGATTGGTAATTACCTGACAACAAACGGTGAAGTTATTAATGAAGATAAAAAAATGTTAGAAGAAATGAATATGTGTCTTCAAAAATAAAATTTGAATTATATTTAACTTTTAAATCCTGAAATAAGTTCAGGGTAACAGATTTATCTAATTTAGAAGAATTAGATATAAAAGACTTTGAAATATTCTCTTGCAAAAAATAATAAAAATTGATAGAATCAAACTAAATAAAAACCATGTTTAAAAAAATAAAAAATGTGGTATTAAAATACAAAGCGTTAAAACTAAAATAGGAAACGGAAGTAATTATATGATTAAGAAAGAAAGAGGATTTTCTCTTGCTGAACTGTTGATTTCACTATTGGTGACCAGCATGGTATTAGCAGCAACCGTACCGACGGTAACTCGGAAGATGGCGAACACAAATGAAAGCGTTTGGAGAATGACAAACAACTCAGATGCTTATACTGC
>CANQOM010000092.1 GCA_947625445.1 Candidatus Gastranaerophilales bacterium | reverse complement strand
CTGATATCCTACTGCTGATGGCATTCTGCCTAATAATGCGGAAACTTCTGAACCTGCCTGTACAAATCTGAATATATTATCTATAAATAATAAAACATCTTGTTTTGAATAATCTCTAAAATATTCAGCAGCAGTAAGAGCAGATAGTCCTACTCTCATTCTTGCGCCAGGTGGTTCATTCATCTGTCCGTATATTAATGCTACCTTATCTATAACCCCTGATTCTTTCATTTCGTTCCAAAGGTCATTACCTTCACGGGTTCTTTCTCCAACTCCTCCAAATACCGATACTCCGGCATGTTCTGATGCTATATTGTGTATTAATTCCATTATTAATACTGTTTTACCTACACCGGCACCACCAAATAAACCTATTTTTCCACCCTTTTGATATGGTTGAAGAAGGTCTATTGCTTTTATTCCTGTTTCTAAAATTTCTATGTCTGTATTTTGGTCAACTAATGTCGGTGAATTTCTGTGAATAGGTAAATATGTTTCTGTTTCTATGCTGCCTGCATTGTCTACGGGTTCACCTAATACATTTAAAATTCTGCCTAAAATATTTTTACCTACCGGAATTTTTATAGGTTCTTCCGTATTTATAACTTTCATTCCCCTTTTTATTCCGTCTGTTGATGACATTGCAACACTTCTTATTCTGTTTTCGCCTAAATGTTGCTGAACTTCTGCTACTATTTTATTATTATCATCAACAATAATTTCAATTGAATCGTTAATTTCAGGTAAAATTCCCGATTTAAATTCCACATCTATTACAGGACCTATAACCTGAGTAATTACACCTTCTTTTTCGGCAGTTATCGTCATATTTCACCTATTTCCTATTTCTTTATTTGATGTTCTTATATCGTGTTCATTTTTGAGTAAACATAATACAATTATAAAGAAAAAATTGAAACTAAACAATAATATAATTTTATTTAATACTTATTTATTGTATTATATTCTTATGAGATTAGATAAATTTCTTAAAGTTTCAAGGTTAATTAAAAGAAGAACTGTTGCAAATAAAGTATCTGAGCAGGGAAGAATTTATGTAAACGGTGTTATTGCAAAGCCTTCAAAACAATTGAAAGAAGGTGATATTATAACTTTATTGCAAGCTGATTGTGAAATTAAAGTTAGAATTGTTAAAGTACCGATAAATAATGTAAGTGTTCAGGAATCTTCTTCTTTATACGAAATTATTAATTCACCCGAGTAAATTTTTAAAGGTTTTTAGAAAGTTTAGATATTAGATTAAATAATCGGATAATCCTTTTACATAAATATTGTTGTCATCTTTTAATCTTATCAGTATTTCTTTTAATTTTTCGTCATATTTTAAATAGGATTTGGCAGCTTTAGCACTTTTTTCTCTTATTGTATAGTCATTTGATAATGATGTTTTATTTAATATTTTTATTAGGTTATCATCAGGTTGTGTTTTATCGGATATACTGATTAAGGCTTCAAGATTCCAATAAAGATTGAAGTTTTTTTTGTTTTGTACATATGAATGGTTACTGGTAGCTAATTCTGTATTATTAAGTGTAATTATTATTTCTTGAATTATTTTTTTATATAGATAATCGGTATTATCAACAAATTTGATAATTTCTGTTGTATTTCTTGATACAGAAGGATTAATATCTACTATTGCTTTAATAAATGTATTTAAGATATTTTCGTTTTGAAAAAAATGACAAAAAGTATTATTTGATATGAGTTCTAAAACTTTGTAAGATGCAGTTTCTCTTACAGGGCCGGGTTTTTGTGTCAGGTTTTGTATTAAAATATCAGCTTCTTCTTGTGTATTAATGTATTTTAATTCTATTAAACATAGTTGTTTTTTTAATTCATTATCAGAATTTAATACATCAATAATTTCCTGATGCGTTAAATTTTCTTCACAGTATTTTATTGCCTGTGATAACATCTGCATGTTTTTTTCATAATTAATTTCATAATAGTTTTCCATACAAATAAATATAACATGCACTAATTAAAAAATCTGATGAAGTTAAAGATTAGGTTAATTGGAGGTTAAAAATGAACTTAATCAAGTTTAAAGTAGTTATATAAAATGAATGAGAAAAAACATTTTCACAAAAATATGTTATTGATGTGAAAGTGAGAGGCAGGAATATTATGAATGAAATAGTAAATTTTGTAAAAGAAATTTTAATGCTTGAAACAAAAGAAAGTATGCCTATAGGTTTATGCAGTTTTGATTGTTCTCAAGAAGCCCCAAAAACTTCAGTCAGAAGAAAAAGAAAAAAAGAAATGCGTTTATCTGAATTAATGGATAAATAACTCAATATAGTGTGAGCAACCTTGTGCTTTCTATTTTAAAATTGTTTTGCGCTTGGTCTTGCTATTCCTTCGGCTGCGCCTTGTACTCGCTTTCGATGCCAGACTTCGTCCGTTTGCAATTTCACTTATCACAACTGTAAAGTTGTTCACATCTTACTCTTTACACCTACAGGATTATAAGTTTTACAATAGCTCACTGTTCGCTTTGAAAATATTTTTGGCGTAACCGTAAAAATTTACTGGGACAATTTAAAATAATAAAAACTTGATATATAATAGTGCTTGTCATATAATATTCGCACGGTTAGCGATATGGAGTAAAAAAGCTATGAATTTAGCTAATATGATGAAACAAGCACAACAAGTGCAAAAAAGATTGCAAGATGCTCAAAAAGCATTGGCAGAAACTGAAATCAGCGCTCAAGCAGGTGATGAAGCCGTTACTGTTGTATGCGACGGACATGGAAAATTTAAATCAATTAAACTTTCAAAAAAGGCTTTAAATCCTGAAAATCCTGAATCAGTTGACAATGAAAATGTAGAATTGCTTGAAGATTTAATTACTTCAGCAATGAAGCAAGCAACAGAAGATGCCAACAAAAAAATGCAGGATAAAATGAAAGGAATAGTACCCGCAGGCATAAATATTCCCGGATTGTTCTAATGGAATATACTAAACCTTTAGCACAATTAATAGAATTTTTCCAAAAATTTCCGGGAATAGGTCCTAAATCTGCGCAAAGAATGGCATTACATTTATTGAAGATGCCTCTTTCAGATGTTGAACGATTTTCACAAATTATGGTCTGTGCAAAACAAAATATCCATTATTGCAGTAAATGCTTTAATATGTCTGTATCAGACCCTTGTGAAATCTGTGAAGATGACAGAAGAGATAAATCAATTATATGTGTTGTTGCAGAAACTAAAGACCTTATTGCCATAGAAAAAACGAGAGAATATAAAGGATTGTATCACGTACTTCAAGGAACTTTATCTCCTTTAGACGGAATAGGTGTCGAAGATATTAGAATTAAGGAACTTTTGAATCGTGTTACAGATGAAAATATTAATGAAGTAATTCTTGCTTTAGGTCCTTCTGTTGAAGGCGAAGCAACAAGTTTGTATATATCAAAACTCTTAAAACCTTTTAATATTAAAATTTCAAGAATTGCATTCGGATTACCAATTGGTTCTGATATTGAATTTGCTGATGAAATTACTCTCGCTAAAGCTATTGAAGGTAGAAGAACTATAGAATAAAGGAGATAATATGACTCAAATAACGATTCGCTCTGATAGAGATACTGATTACACTTTTAATTATAAAGGTGAAGATGTTATATTACAGGCAAGGAGTGTTATAAGTATTGCAAATGGATTACAAGACGTTGTTTTACCAACTTGTAAAATGAAAATTGCTAATAATCTTATTGTAATTAAGGAATAATTCACGGGTAAAAAATTATATGTATAGTGTTGATGTTTCAGTAATATTAGTTTCATATAACACTAAAGAATTAACGGAAAATTGTCTTAAATCAATTTTTGAAAAAACTCAAGGTGTTAATTTTAATGTATGGGTTGTGGATAATAACTCTACAGACGGCACTTGTGAAATGATAGCTGGAAATTTTCCTCAGGTTAATCTAATTGAAAATAAAGATAATATTGGATTTGGAGCTGCCAATAATATTGCTATAAAAAAATCAGACGCTAAATATATATTTTTATTGAACACTGATACAATTTTGATTAATAATGCCATAAAGATTTTATTTGATTATATGGAACAAAATCCTAAGATTGCTGCAACAGGCGGAAATCTCTATGATATTGACGGAAATAATGTTCATTCATATGGTTATTTTCAAACTTTAAAATCTAAATTTGTAAAAACATTTCATTTAAATAATTTATTTCCTTCTGAAAAACTTAGAAATTCAGACAAAGGTGAAAATCAAGAAAATGAAAATAAGCAGGTTGAAATAATTATTGGAGCTGATTTATTTTTAAGAAAAAGTGTTTTAGATGAAGTTGGGTTATTTGATGAGGATTTCTTTTTATATTATGAAGAGTCTGAATTACAATTTAGAATAAATAAAGCAGGATATAAGATTTTTATTAATCCTGAAGCTAAAATATATCATCTTGAAGGTAAATCATCTTCTGGCAGAGTAGTTTCACGTACTTATAAAATGGAAAGTGAAATTATATTTTTCAAAAAGTGTTATGGAAAAAGATATCTTACTTTATATAAGATTATTTGTTGTATTCCGAATCTTATTAGAATTTTATTTCATCCCATTATAATTTGTAAAACATTTAAAAGAATAAGGAATATATAAAAGTGAAAATCTCAATTATTACAACAAGTTATAATTATGCGGATTTTATCCCGGAAACTATTGAAAGTGTTCTAAAACAGACATATTCTGATTTTGAATACATTATTTTTGATGACGGTTCAACAGATAATTCTCTTGAAATTATAAACAGTTATGCTTTAAAAGATAACAGAATAAAAGTTTTGACACATCAAAATAATGAAAATAAAGGAATAATTTATACAATGAAACAGGCTCTCAATATTGCTCAGGGGGACTATATTATTTTTGTTGAAAGTGATGACACAATTTCTCCTGATTATATTGAACAAAAACTTAAAGTTGTTCAAAAATATCCTGATGCTGCTGTCATTTTTAATTTAATTAGACCTGTTGGTGATTCAAAAAGAGTTCAGAAATGTCATAAATATATTACTAAAGCAACTAATCTTATTAATAAACCTTATTTTGATTATTATGAATTATTTACTTTAAATATAATTCCTACTTTTTCTTGTGTAATGGCAAAAAAAGAAGTTTTAGAAAAAATTCCTTTTGAGTTTGAAGTTCCTAAGTGTTTTGATTGGTATTTATGGAATTATATTATTCAAAATTACAATATAGTATTTTTAGATAAACCGCTTACTAACTTTAGGCTTCATAATATAAGTATGTCATGTACAAGACCTAAAGATCAGGCAATATATAATGCGCTTCTTAAACTTTCTAAAAGGAAATATAATTATAATATTTTTTATAAAATATTTACTTTTTATAAAAATTTTACGAGATTAGAAAAATTATTAAGACCGATTTGTGCCAAAATTGATAAAGCTATATATAAAAGCCTATATGTACACAAAGATGTTAGTGTTATTAAAGCAGCCGTAGATTAGTAGTTTTATCAAAAAACATTAAATCGTTTGTATTTAATTTCAAATTTATATTTTTTTCTGTATATAAATCGGAAGGTAAATTACAAGCGCAGCTTACGGAATTTGCACTAAAGTATATAAGTTTGTTACTTCCTAACATTTCAGTTATTTCTATAGGTGCATTAAATTCAAAGTTTGAATTGGAATTATTAAATTTTTCCGGCCTTATACCTACAATTACATTATTATGACCTTTAAGTTTATTTTTTTGTTCTTCATTTAAATTAAAAGCAGTTCCGTTTATGCTGACAGTATCATTAATTATTTCGCAGTCTATAAAATTCATTGCAGGAGAACCTAAAAAACCTCCGACAAATTTATTTTTAGGATTATTGTATACTTCTTGAGGAGTCCCTGTTTGTTGAATAATACCTTGGTCTATAATTGCAATCCTGTCTCCCATAGTCATTGCTTCTGTTTGGTCATGAGTAACATAAATAAATGTAGTTTGAAGTTTTTCGTGCAATTTTTTTATTTCAGAGCGCATTTGTACTCTTAATTTAGCATCAAGATTGGATAAAGGTTCATCCATTAAAAATACTTTCGGATTCCTGACTATTGCCCTTCCTAAAGCTACTCTTTGTCTTTGTCCTCCGGATAATTGTCTGGGTTTTCTGTTTAAAAGTTCTTCTAAATTCAATATTTGTGCTGCTTCTTTTACTTTTATATCAATTTCTTTTTTGCTCATTTTTCTCATTTTTAAAGGAAATGCAATATTATCATATACACTCATATGAGGGTATAGAGCATAATTTTGAAAAACGAATGCTATATCTCTGTCTTTAGGATGTACATTGTTGACGCATTTGTTATCTATATATATTTCACCTGTTGTTATATCTTCAAGACCGGCTATCATTCTTAGCAGAGTAGATTTTCCGCATCCTGATGAACCTACTAATACAAGAAATTCTTTATCTTGAACTGTCAAAGATACATCATTTATTACTTTTTTTGTATCGTATATTTTGGTTATATTTTTTAATTCTACTTGTGC
>CANQOM010000091.1 GCA_947625445.1 Candidatus Gastranaerophilales bacterium | reverse complement strand
AAAGTATCTTTTGTAAGGACTTTTTTCCATAAATAAGATGTAATAAAATCATCTTCTATATTGGGGTTTCCTTTTCCACCGACTTCGCCTGCTCCGTTTGAGCCTTGATTAAACGGAAGAAAATATGTACTTGCCCCTTGAAGTCTTGTTGTCATAAATACGTTATATAAGTCAACCGCAAAATGCACCAATACTCTTTGTTTAAATTCAAATAATTTATCTTTTGTTGCTCTATCAAATTTATATTGGTTTATTGCGTTTGTTGTATCCTGCCCCGTAAACTGGTTTTTTAATTCCATTGAAACAATAGGAATACCGTTTAATAAAAGGACAATATCTATACTTCTTTCATCAAGCAGGGAAAATTTCATCTGCCTTGTACAATGCAGGATATTTTGGTTATATTTTTCAACAGTATCAGGGTTCATTGAGGTTTCGGGTTTAAAATAACAAACATTAAATTGAACACCTCTATCTTTAAAACCATGTCTTAATACTTGTAAAAGATTCGTTTCAGCTACTTCTTCCTGAAACCTTTTTAAAATTTCATGTTCAGGGTTATCGGGGTAATTTGTGCAATGTTTTTGCCATTGTTTTTCTTGCGTTGTTTTAATAAATTTTAAAAATGTATCTTCATCTAATGCCGCAGCACGATTAAAAGCCTTTGGCGAGCCTTTTTGGTAACCGCCTTCTGTTATTAAATAATTCTCAATCGCTTCTTCAAAATTCTTTTCTTTTAATAAAGTATCTTGCATTTTTATTTCCTCAAATTTTGTTTATTCTTGCTAAATCTTCATGTGTAATTCCATTAGATTTTGTTTTTGTTTCAATTTGTTCTTCAACATCTAACCCTAAAATATCGTGTAAATATGTTTTACCTATACATTTCCCAACAGAAGTAAGTTTGGAAGATGATGTTGTTAATTCTTTCCAAATACCGTCTAAATGCCCTATTCTCGACTTTATTTCTATTGGGATATCATATAATTTACCGGTGAATTGATCGTAAAAACTGCTTGGTAAATAAAAGTTAATACCCCAGCTAAAAGTAAAGGAAACTGCCATTCCGTTTGAAATGATAGTCATTCCTAATTCTTGTAATTTATTAAACGGAAAATCAATAAGGTTAGCTATATATTTATCATAAAACTCTATAAAATTTTTAGAAGTTGTATTATTCTTAACATAATGTGATTGAAACAAATACAAAAAAGCAATAATCTTTAAATGATTTTTTGTTAAATTTTTCATTATTGTAATTGCATGTGAACAAGTATTTTGTATATCAGAGTTATCAGATTGCATTCTCTCTTTCAGTACCGATGAAAGCATTTTATCGAAATCCTTGTCATTCTTAATTGCCGATATTGAGATTGTTTCTTTATAAGATGTAATTACTCCAACATCATTTTTTAATTTTTCTAAATTTTTAGGAATAATATTTGTTTCAAGTTCATTTTTAAAAAATTCAATTTTTTCTTTTATTTTTGAATCAATACATGTTTCCATTTCTTCACGAGTTACACCCTGAACAATAATAGTCCTGTAATCATTATATGTACCACCTATTTGTGTATATATACTATCAGCAGCTTTTAATTCGTTTTTTATTTCAGTATTTAATTCTGCTTTTGCATTAATGTTTGCTAATCCTGCTTGAACATTGTTATTATCCATTATGCTACAACCCTTCTTTTTCCTGTAACACATTCGTAGATGAGGGATTTTTTGTATTGCGTTAATTTTTCAATTAAGGCTTCTTTTTCAGATATTGCCTTATCAATTTCAGAACATTTTTTATCTAAATATTCTGCAATTTGTTTTTGTTCAGTATTTGAAGGTAATCCAAATTTATAATTTTTTACAAAATCTCCAGATACTCTTTTTAATCCGCCTGTTCCATACATAGTTGAAATTGCCATGTCTTTAAATTTGCTGTTTTGTAAAAAATATAATAAAAATCTATTATTAATATTTATCGCTCTAAATACGTACAACTCAGAAGTTCCAAAACCAACATTATTTATTAAATTTTTAGCAATTGCAATATTTCCGTTTTCAAAACAAGGTGTAACCTTTGCCATAATTATATCTTCTTCGGCAAAATATGTATATCCTTTTGATACCTTTTCTATTGTAGATTCTTTACAAATCAAATGGCAATTTGTTAGACACTCCATTGGTGCAAAAGATACAGGTAAATTATCATCAAGATTTTCACAATATGTAGGATTAAATATTACACAATGTTTTATTTTAAATATTTTCCAATGTTGCGGGATTTTGCCTATCCATTCAATGCCGCTGTCTTTTAGAGGTGTGTTTTTGTCTAAACCTTTTGTTACGGCTTCGGTTATAACAGATTGTTTGTATTCTTTTAATTTTTCTATAATCTGCTTTTGAACTTCAACAACCCTATCAACCTCACCACATTTTTTATCCAAATAATCTGCAATTTGTTGTTGTTCGTCTGTTTTAAATTTTACAAAGCATATTTCTTCTATAAATTTTTTATTCATGTGAGGAATGGTAGTTCCATTGACTCTATCAAACAAAAATCTTTCAAAACCTTTTAAATAATAAAATAGAAATTTTTTATTAATCACATCTTGATTTGGTAATAAATTAACTATTGTAGAAGAAATAATTCCCGCATGATTTGTGCCAATAAGTCCAGCTCTTGCTCCATCCCATAAAATTAAAACATCTTCATTTTGACATGCGGGTAAATCAATTTCTGTTGTATAATTTGCATAATTAACACAGCCAGATATATTATCTAATTCCGAAGCTCCAATATATGGCAGTCCTATATTTTCGGAATTTATTTCTTCTGGATTTTTCCCTTTTAAATAAAATAAATAATATTTGTTTCTTATTATTTCTTTACTTTCGGGTATTTCCCCAATCCATTCAATACCTGAGTCTTTGTATTTATCGTATAATTTTAATGCATTACCTACTGACATATTTTACCTTCTTTGCACAAAAGTTCTTGATATTTTGAAAACAAATAATTAAATAAATTTTTACTTATTTCATAGTTTTTTAATATCTTGTAATCAGTCCAATCACCATTTTTAGGAGGTATCATGGACGGTAAACTATTTATAAATTCTTTTTCCAGTTTTTCTATGTTTTTGTTAAATAGAACTTTTGTTTCAAAATTTAATTCATATAATTTTGCAAAAACTTGTTGCATTTGTGAAATTATTATATCTTGATTGCCATTAATAGAGATTATTTTTGCTTCATAATTAGGAATATAGGTTATGTATGTATTAAAATTGCCCCAAGATTCAAACAAAAAATTCATATGTTTAATTCTTAATTTAAATAATTCGGTAAGTTGTTGTTTTTTTTGTATTTCCTTTTGTTGTCTCATAAAACAGATTGTGCAGATTGTAACTATTGGTGCTAATAATGCAGAAACATAGACTGAAATTTCCTTTATTAAATTTAAAATATTCATTAAACCTCCCCTCCCCTATTTAGCACACTCAAGACAACATTTTTAATTGTTTCCATCTCTTGCGGGTTGCTTTCCGCAATTAACAAAGTTAGTGCAAAAAGAGTTGCGCTATCTATTATCGGCATATTGTTTTTATATAAAATGTTATTTTTATCCAAGAAATACAAAAAACAGCTTGCGGCAATACGTTTGTTGCCGTCAGAGAATGAGTGGTTTTTTGTTATAAGATATAAAAGCATAGCGGCTTTTTCTTCCAAGGTCGGGTAAAGCTCTTGAGAATCAAAAGTTTGATATATTTGATTAACAGAGCTTGAAAAACTTTTGTCTTTTGGGTTTGCAAAAACATCCGTTGCAAATTCGGATTTCATTTTATCTATAACCTGCAAAAATTCTTCTTTGCTAATCCTAATAGCTTCTTTTTCATTTTTGCCTTTTGAATCAAGCATTTTATGGTCAAAATTATCCAATAAATCAAGACCTTGAGCAAAATTATCCAATAATTTTGCAATATTTTGTGCATCTTCCAAGTTGTCTGTTTGATTGGTTAAACTTCTTGATAAAATATTAATAGCGCTTTGCAGGGTTTTTACTTTATCTTGTTCCTCTTTCAATTTCTTTTCGTTGATTACATAACCTTTTGTCATATAATCTTTCAAGACGGAAGTTGCCCATTTGCGAAATTGGGTTGCGGTTTTTGATTTAATTCTGTATCCGATAGAAAGTATCATATCAAGATTATAAAAAGCTAATTTTCTTGAAACGTTTCTGCTGCCTTCTTTTCGAACTTGTAAGAAATCCTTACAAGTTGAACTTTGTTCTAACTCTTGTTCATCATAAATATTTTTAATATGAATTGTTATATTTTGAGAAGTTGTTTCAAACAATTTTGCCATCATATCTTGAGTTAGCCAAATTGTTTCATCTTCCAATTTTGCTTCAAACGAAATATTCCCGTTTTTGTTTTTGTATATTACTATTTCGCCTTTGTTTTCACTATTAATCATTAAATATTCCTTCCAAACTTCCTTCTAAGGATTTTTCAAGGTCAAGTATTTCTTTCATTATATCTTCCGACTTTCTTGGCGGAACATATTTATAAAAATATCTTGTAAAAGGTATTTCATAACCGATTTTTGTTTTCTTTTCATCAATCCAAGCGTCAGGAGCATAGGGGATAACTTCTCTGTTAAAATATTCTTTTATATTTTCTTTTAAAGGTACGTTCTCGGTATCTCTTAAATCAGGGTTTGCAACAGGTTTACCTCCTTTTAAAACAGGATTAGCGTTTTCATCTTTAAGCGGTCTTTCAACAACGATTTTTGAATAACCAAAATCTTCATTATTAAAGATTTTGCTTATTTCGTTTTCTTTAAAATCAGCATAAATATTTGTTATTTCATCGATATAATGTTTAGGTATATCGTTTCTTTTATTACCTAAAGATTTTCTGCGTTTTTCATAGAGTTCATTTGCATTAATTAATTGTACCTTGCCTTGTCTTATTTTTGGTTTTTTATTGCTTAAAACCCAAATATATGTTGCTATCCCTGTGTTGTAGAAAATATCGTTAGGGAGTGCTATTATTGCTTCCAATAAATCATTTTCTAAAATGTATCTTCTGATTTCAGATGGCCCTGACCCTGCGTCACCTGTAAAGAGTGGCGAGCCGTTGTGAATTATGGCTATCTTTGCCCCGCCGTTTTGAGGTTCTTTCATTTTGGAAATTGCGGTTTGCAAAAATAACATTTGACTATCGCTAACGGCAGGCAAACCTGCTTGAAATCTTCCGCCTGCTCCTAACTTAGCTTCACGCTCAACCGATGTTTTTTCATTCTTCCATTCTCTTCCAAAAGGCGGATTAGATAGGATATAGTCAAATTTTTCTCCTGCAAATTCATCACCCGATAATGTATTTCCGTTTTTAATATTATCCGCATTATTCTCTTTAATCAGCATATCGGCTTTACATATAGCAAAAGTTTCGTCATTAATTTCTTGTCCGAAAGGAAGAAGTGTTGCTGAGTTGTTCAACTTCTTTAAATAATCCTGTGCAACAGAAAGCATTCCGCCTGTACCGCAAGCAGGGTCATAAAGAGTTTTTATTGCATTAGTAGTTAAAATATCATTATCATTTGAAAATAAGATATTTACCATAAGTTCAATAACTTCTCTCGGAGTGTAGTGTTGTCCTGCGTCTTCGTTATGAGCTTCTGAAAATCTTCGGATAATTTCTTCAAATATATAGCCCATTTCTAAATTAGATATTTTGTTTGGATGCAAATCCGCTTTTGGTGTGGTAAATTCTTGAATTACTATATATAAAATATTCTTTTGAGCCATTGTTTGAATTTCACTATCAAACTTAAATTTATCAATAATTTGTTTTACGTTATCAGAAAACCCGTTTATATAATTTCTGAAATTGTTTTCAATATTATTTGAATCATTAAGCAAAGATTCAAATGTATATTTACTCGTATTATAAAATTCATAACCCGAAGCCTTTTTTAAAAAGTTATCACGCATTGGTAAATCAGAAGGCATTTTATTATGTTTATCTAATACAGCTTGTTTTGTATCAGACAAAATACAATCAAAACGTCTTATTACTGTTAGCGGCAATATTACTTTTCCGTATTCATGCGGTTTATAAACACCTGTCAATTTATCTGCTATCGCCCAAATTAAATTTGCTTTTTCATTTATATTTACACTCAAACTCATCATTTATCCCTTTTTGTTTAATTATATCATTGTAATTGAGCTAAAGTAATTATTTTACAAATATATTATAATTATTAATTACGTCAAATTTGGGTGTATTTTTGATAATTCGTTTTTTGGGGTAATAAGAGTTCTTTTTTGACCGATTTAAAAAAGAGCAAATCATTTTATTTCCGACCGCAAAAACTAGCATTGCGTTTATAGTAGAGGCGAATAAGGAACAAAAAACTTCCGACTCAAAACGGACTTTAAAAGACAACAAAGGTTATTGCTATCTTGGTGTTGCTTCGGCATTTCGCTTCAGCCTACGTAAAATCTTTAAAAAATCGGGATGACAGGATTTGAACCTGCGACCCCCTCGTCCCAAGCGAGGTGCGCTACCAAGC
>CANQOM010000090.1 GCA_947625445.1 Candidatus Gastranaerophilales bacterium | reverse complement strand
TTTGCTTGAGAAAAATAATACTTTATCATGCATCATAGCAGTGAAGAAGTGTCCTACATCATCATCTTCTTTTGTTTTTATACCACCTTTTCCTCTTGTTGCACGATTTTGTCGTTCAAAGACATCAAGCGAAATACGCTTTATGTATCCTTGTCTTGTTATAAATACTGCCATAGGAACATTAGGAGTTAAATCTTCGATTGTCATTTCATCAGCCTCGGGCAGAATTTGAGTTTTTCTTTCGTCTCCGTATTTTTCTTTATCTTCTTTTAATTCAACTTTTATCAAATCCAAAACTTTTTTTCTGTCAGAAAGCAGTTCTTCATATTCTTCTATTTTTTTCTTTAATTCTTCATATTCTGATTTGATTTTATCTTGTTCCAACCCTGTTAAGCGTCTTAACTGCATTTCTAATATAGCGTTAGCTTGGTCAACATCCAAACCAAAATTAGATATTAAACCCATTCTGGCATCATCTGCCGTTTTAGATTTTTTTATTAGTTCTATTACATCGTCAAGACTTGCTAAAGCAATTAATAAACCTTCTAAAATATGAGCTCTCATTTTCGCTTTTTTTAGGAAAAATAAAGTTCTTCTTGTTATAATTTCAACTCTGTGTTCAATAAATTCATTAAGTACTTCCAAAAGATTCATTAATCTTGGTTGTTGTCCAACAAGCGCCAACATATTTACCCCAAATGTAGCAGTTAATTGGGTATATTTATATAAATTATTTCTTACTACATCAGGTTTAGCATCACGTTTTAATTCTATAACAATACGCATTCCTTCACGGTCAGATTCATCACGTATATCTGAGATGCCGTCAATTTTTTTATCTCTTACAAGTTCAGCAATTTTTTGTATTAACATTGCTTTATTAACTTGATAAGGAATTTCTGTTACAACAATGGCAGTTTTTGTTTGCCTTCCGGGAGCTGAAAGTTCTTCAAATCCCGATATAGCAGACATCTTTATTGAACCTCTTCCTGTATTATATGCTTTTCTTATTTCGGATACACCTATAATGCTTGCTCCTGTTGGGAAATCAGGTCCTTTGATGTATTGCATTAATTCATCGGTTGTTAAATTTGGATTATCAATTAATGCTATTGTTCCGTCAACTACTTCACATAAATTATGAGGAGGAACATTAGTTGCCATACCTACTGCAATACCTGATACTCCGTTTAATAAAAGCATTGGTAATCTTACAGGGAGTACGGATGGCTCTTCTAAAGAACCGTCAAAGTTAGGAACAAAATCTACTGTTTCACAATCAATATCTGCAAGCATAGATGTAGTAATTTTGTGCATTCTGGCTTCTGTATATCTCATAGCTGCTGCACCATCTCCGTCTACGGAACCAAAATTTCCATGACCGTCTACAGTTAAATATCTTGTTGAAAAATCTTGTGCCATTCTAACTAATGATTCATATACTGCAGTATCTCCGTGGGGGTGATATTTACCAAGTACTTCACCAACGATTCTCGCACATTTTTTAAACGGTTTATCAGGTGCCATGCCAAGTTCATTCATCGCAAATAATATTCTTCTGTGAACAGGTTTTAATCCGTCTCTTACATCCGGTAATGCCCTGCCTATGATAACCGACATCGCGTAATCTATATAACACTGTTTCATTTGCTCTCTGATATTAACAGGAACTATTTTTCCTTCTTCAAAAAAATTCTGCTGAGCCAAGATACCTACCCCTTATTTATTTTTTCTCGTAAATCTGTCTATATAATAATCATATTGTATCATAAACACTATTTTGAGTAAAATTTAATTTTATTTTTATTGATGTTGAACTTTAGTTGTTTGAAATAAATAGAAAAAATTTTTGTTAAAATATGTAAAACAAAAATAAAAGTTATTTCAATTTGAAATTAAAAATTTTTTTTTAATGATGTTTGATTTATAATTTCTAAAAAGGTGAGAGAGTATGTTAAATACAATATCTGATACGGAAAAAGTCAAAGAAATTGTAAGAAATACTAAATTACAACATATTGCCATAATAATGGATGGCAACAGACGTTGGGCAAAATCAAAATTATTGCCTTCTGTAGCAGGACATAAAAAAGGAGTAGAAGCCCTAAGAGCTACTTTAAAAGCCTGTTCAAAATTTAACATTAAATATTTAACTGTATATGCTTTTTCTACGGAAAACTGGAATAGACCAAAGGAAGAAGTTGATTTCTTAATGTCACTTCTGGCTAAAACAATTATTTCGGAAGTACCTGAATTTAAAGAAAATGATATCAGACTTAGATTTATCGGTGACAGAAATGAATTAAACAAAGATTTAACAGATGTTATAGAGTTTGGGGAACGTGAAACACAAAACTGTAAAACATTGAATTTTCAGATTGCTTTTAATTACGGTTCAAGAATGGAAATAACTAATGCAATAAAAAAAATAGGACAAAAAATTAAAAACGGTTTGCTTGATGTGAATGATATAACGGAAAATACTGTCAGTGATAATTTATATACAAATTTTCTTCCTGATCCTGATTTACTTATTAGAACCGGTGGAGAACAAAGAATTAGTAATTATTTATTATGGCAGTGTGCATATACTGAAATATATGTTACTAAAACATTTTGGCCTGATTTTGATGAGAAATCATTGGCTAAAGCTATATTTGAATTTAATATTAGAAACAGAAGATTCGGAAAATAAAAATGGTAAAAATTATTCTTGCGACATCAAATCCTCATAAACTGGATGAAATTAATAAAATTAATGATTATTCGGATATAACATTTGATGTGATTAATGGGAATTTTAATCCTGATGAGAACGGACAAACCTTTAAAGAAAATGCAACGATTAAAGCAAAAGAAGCTTCTAAGACCATGAAAACATATTGTTTGGCTGATGATTCAGGATTGTGTGTTGATTATCTTAACGGATTACCCGGTATTCATTCTGCCAGATATGCTCCCACACAAAAAGAAAAAATTGACAAAATTTTAAATAAATTAAATGGAGTTCCGTTTGAAAATAGAAAGGCTCATTTTACTTGTGCTATGGTACTTACTGACTCAAATGGAAACGTTTTACATACTGAAGAAGGTAAAGTATACGGTTATATTGATGAGGCACCAAAAGGTTCTAACGGTTTTGGCTATGATCCTATATTTTTGGTTGAGGAATATGGCAAAACAGTTGCTCAATTATCTGAAAATATAAAAAATAATATTTCACACAGAGCAAAAGCTCTTAAGCCAATGCTTGAATGGATTAGTAATAATCTTTGATTTAATATTTGTTTAAAATATAATTGTCATATAAGGAAAGGTAAAAGTATGATAATTCCAAGTATTGACTTAATGGACGGAAAAGCAGTTCAACTTAAACAGGGTAAAGAAAAGGTTTTAGAGAGAGAAAATGTTTTAGAACTTGCAAAATATTATTCAAGATTTGGAGAAATAAGTGTTATTGACTTAGATGCCGCAATGAATAAAGGAGAAAATGAGTCACTCATAAAAGAAATATGTAAAATTGCTCATGTAAGAGTCGGCGGTGGAATAAGAGATATTGAAAAAGCAAAAAGAATGCTTGCAAATGGTGCAAAGCAAATTATAATCGGAACTGCGGCTAATGAAGAATTTTTATCCAAATTACCTAAAGATAAAGTAATAGTTGCTATTGACTCAAAAAAAGGTAAAGTGACTGTAGAGGGTTGGACAAAAGAAGTAGATGCTACTGCCCAGGATTATATTCAAAGATTTGACAATCTTTGTTCCGGATATTTGTATACTATAGTTGATAAAGAAGGTATGATGCAGGGCACCGATATTGAATCAATAAAAAAAATACGTTCTTTAACAAAAAAGACTTTAATCGCCGCAGGAGGAATATCTACTGTTGATGAAATAGTTACTCTGAATAAAATAAATGTATCAACACAATTGGGAATGTGTATATATACAGGTGCAGTTAATCTTGAAGATGCTTATATAGCAGTTATGGATTTTGAAAAACAAAACGGATTAATTCCTACTATTGTTCAAGATATTGAAACAAAACAAGTTTTAATGCTGGCATATTCAAATAAAGAATCTTTGAAAAAAAGTTTAAAAGAAGGACTTGCAACATATTGGAGTCGTTCAAGAAATGAACTTTGGACAAAAGGATTAACTTCCGGAAATACTCAAGAATTAGTTAGTGCTAAATTTGATTGCGACCGAGATACGTTATTGTTTAAAGTTAAACAAAAAGGATTTGCTTGTCATACCGGCAGATATTCTTGTTTTGAAGACAGAGAATTTTGTATAAATGAATTATATAATTTACTTCTTGACCGTAAGAGAAAACTTCCTGAAAATTCTTATACAACAAAACTTTTTAAAGACGAGTTTAAACTTCAAAGAAAAATAATGGAAGAAGCATTTGAGTCTGTAAATTATGAAAAAGGTGACGGACTTGAATGGGAGGCAAGTGACTTGGCATATCATATGCTTGTTTTCATGGCGCTTCATAATGTTTCTCCTCAAGATATTTTAAATAATTTAGCATCAAGAACAAAGTAGGATTTAATATGAAAATTTGCAGTTATCAAAGTATTGATAAAAAATTTTTTAGTAAAATTGAATTTGAAAATATTTCTTCTGTTTCTGAAATTATTAATGATGTAAGAAAAAACGGAGATGCTGCCGTAAGAGAATATTCGCAAAAATTTAATGACGGAATAATAAATGAATTTCGATTAACAGACAAAGAAATTAAATCTGCCATTGAACAAGTAGATGAAGCTACATTAAAAACTATAAAATTTGCAATAAGCAATGTTAAAGAATTTGCCCAAGCTCAGATAAACAGTATTAAAGAATTAGAAGTAAATATCAACGGGAATACATTAGGTCATAAAATTATTCCTGTAGAGTCGGTAGGATGCTATATTCCGGGCGGAAATTATCCTTTACCGTCAACTGCAGTAATGACCATAGTACCTGCAAAAGTTGCAGGAGTTAAAAGGGTTATTGCGGTTTCACCAAAAATAAAACCGGTAACGATTGCTGCCGCACATTTGTCCGGTGCTGACGAAATATACAGAATTGGTGGCGTGCAGGCAGTTGGGGCAATGGCATACGGATGTGAGTCTATAAAAAAAGTTAATAAAATAGTCGGTCCGGGAAATAAGTTTGTTACTTCCGCTAAAAAACAAGTTTTTGGTGAATGCGGTATAGATTTTCTTGCAGGACCTTCCGAAGTCTTAATTATTGCAGATGATAATGCAAATCCTGATTTTGTTGCTGCTGATATGCTTGCACAATGTGAACATGATAAAGACGCAAGAGCATTCTTAATATGTTTTTCCAAAGAATTTGCCAATAAAGTGGATAAAAAAGCATTAGAATATCTTGATAACTTGCCGACTAAAGATATTGCAAATGTATCTTATTCTAAATCCATAACAATAATAGCAGATAAAATGGAAGATGCTATACAACTTGCTAATGATAAAGCACCTGAGCATCTTGAGATATGTTTTAATAATGCTGAAAATTATATTAATAAATTTATAAACTACGGTTCTTTATTTGTAGGTAATTACTCTGCAGAAGTATTTGGTGATTATGTATCAGGAACTAATCACACTTTACCTACTAATCAAGTTTCAAAATATTCAGGAGGTTTGAGTGTCTTTGATTATGTCAAAATTCAAACATATCAAATAATAAATCCCAATTCTGTTAAGGAAACGGCAAAAAATGCATCTAACCTGGCAAAAGAAGAAGGATTATTTGCACATAAATTAGCTTCTGATGTAAGGTTAAATTCTTTAATTGACTGATGAAAAACCTGTATCTAAAGCTTTAATATTTCCTTCAAGCATTATAGATTTTGCACCCGTAAGCTTTTGTTTCATTATTTCAGCAATACTCTCTTTTGAAACAACAGGAAAAGCTTTAATAAATGCACCTAAAGAAACAATATTTGCCATTCTTTCATTTCCTGAATTATGAGCAATATCAGTCATTGGAACAAATTTATATGTTATATCTTTTCTTGATGGAGCTGACTTAACCAAAGAGGAATTAACAATCATAATGCCTCCCGGTTTAATTTTGCTTTCAAACCGTTCAAAAGATGGACCGTTAAGTGCAATAACATTTTCAGGTTTATCCACATATGAGCAGGCAACTTCATCATCAGACATACAAACAGTACAATTAACTGTTCCGCCTCTCATTTCAGCTCCGTATGCAGGTGACCATGTTACATTTAACCCTTCTTTCATACAGGCATTTGCGAGTAACTGCCCTATAAATAATACTCCTTGACCGCCAAAACCTGCTATTAATACATTAGAATCCATTAATTTGCCTCACTAACTCTGTCTTTATATACACCGGGTTTGAAAACTTCTGACATTTCTCCTCTGACTCTTGCATGAGATTCTTTTGGAGTCATTTTCCAGTTTGTCGGACACGTTGCTAATATTTCTATAAATCCTGTTCCTAAACCTTTTAACTGTGCTTCAAATGCTTTTTTTATACATTTTTTCGCATTCATTATTGCAGAAGGTGAATCTAATGTAACCCTTGCCACATATGCGGTTCCATCTACTTCTTTTAATATTTCACAAATTTTTAAAGGATAACCTGATATTTCAGGATTACGACCTTTTACAGTTGTAGTTGTAACTTGCCCTATAAGAGTTGTAGGACCTGCCTGTCCGCCTGTCATACCATATGTTGTATTGTTGATACAGATTGT
>CANQOM010000089.1 GCA_947625445.1 Candidatus Gastranaerophilales bacterium | reverse complement strand
TTCATAGAAGAACCTGAATTACCACCCCCTGAAGAACCGCCAGGTAATTGGAACAGGGTTTCACATATCATTTTTGCCATTTCATATGGTGTTGTGTGGTTTACTCTATATGTTGTCATTATAGGTTTTTTATCAAATCTGTCCACTATTTTTTTTGCCATTTGATAATCCGCATCGCTGCCAAATACTAATAATTCATTTGTTTCTGCATTTGTTGTAACAATAGGGCCATATGACAAACCCGGATTATTCATTGAAAATATATTTGTATTTAAGAAATTAGCAATATATGCAGCATCTACATACTTAACAGGAAGAACATTTACATTATCTTTTGACATATTAATGCTTGATGCTTGATCGGCTGCTGCAACCATTATTGTTTTGTCTTTTATGGTATAAATCAGATTAGTCATTTTCAAAACCATTTTAAATGCGTCAGATAAAGATACATCAACAAGGTCTAAAGTAACATTTCCTTTTGCTGAATCATGGAAAACAATATTTAAACCCGCTTTATCAGCAAACATTCTTAAAACTTGTTGAACATCGGTATCCCTTAAACTTAAACTGATTTTTTGTCCATGATCATTAAATTCAACATCACCTTCCAACTTAATTTTATTAGGCGTTGTATAATTGGTTCTTACTTCAGGTGTTGATTCATCAACATCATAAACAAGAGGAGCCGCATTTGCTATATTATACGCAAGTACTGACACACATCCTGTGACTACCAAAAGCTTTGATATGGTTTTAAAACTTCTTTTCATAATATATATTTAACTCCTCTATTACTTTTTCTTATATCTTCCTGCAAATTTATTCTGTAGGTTATCAACAGACGCACTTTCTTCCAGTTTTCCTTTTGTGAACAATTCACCTACAGAAGCAACATAACTATTATTTCCGTATGCTATTTGAACTTTATCCTTTGATATACTTTGTATTTTATATCCGGAAATCGTATCACCAACTTTAACAAATTGGTCTTGACCGTTTATATTTACAATTGCAGAAGGGCTTTCATCATCATACAATATACCGGAAATTTGAGTACCCAATAAAGATGTAATATGTTCATCAGGTACTGAAGTTGTAGGTGGTTCTATAATTTCAAACGGAATATTGGCAAGAGTTTCAGCTTCTTCTTTAGCTTCTTCCATTTTCTTCTGTTCAAAAGCTATTTCAAACGGTTTAAACGGATTCAACCTTGAAGATCCGTTATATGAAACAACTATTTGATTTTTATTTTCTGTTTGTTCATTTTTAACATTTGTTTGCTGAGTATTATTTTGTTCCCCAAATAAATCATTTTGAGAGGCACCTTCTCCTGTATTTGCTTCTGACACAGTAGCTACTGAACCGCCTTCAGAATTTTCGGAATTTTCTGATGTAACATTTGTATTGCCTTCATTATTAAAATTAACGCTCATCATATTTTCATTATCGCCGCCTGCTTCTTTAAAGAAATTTTCGGCAACTTCTTCACTTGAACCTGTCGCATTTTCTTCGTTAACTACTTGTTCATTATTTGCAATATTACTTGAAGCATTATCAGAATTATTACTATTCATTTTTTGATATTGTGTAAAACCAAAAAAGGCAATTACACCAATTACCGCAAGAAGAATAATTATTTTAAACAAGCCTGAAGCACCTGAACTTTTTGGCTTAAAATCATCATCCGCATAATCTTCGTATTCTTCATCAGAAGAATCATCTTCTTCAGCAGCTTCTTCTTCCGATGAATCATCATATTCAAATTGTTCTTCATCCATATCTTCCGAAGAATACTCTTTTTCATTCCATTGTTCTTTTTTATCTACCATATCTCTCACTCTTTATTACGAATAAGTATCTAAATATATTTTACACACATGGAGTAATTTGGGCAAATATTATTTTAAATCTTTTCTCCTATAATTATATATAATAACAATTTACATTGCAATTAAAGATTTTTCGTCAATCATTAGTATGAAATCTTTATAAAAATCACAACTTTACAATTTGAAACTTTATCAAAGCAGAAAAAATATCGAAATAATAAGGCGGCACCCAGATTCGAACTGGGGGATAAAAGCTTTGCAGGCTTCTGCCTTACCACTTGGCCATGCCGCCACACAACCAAAACTTAAAAAATTAGCGGAAGACGGGACTCGGACCCGCGACATTCTGCTTGGAAGGCAGATGCTCTACCAACTGAGCTACTTCCGCTTATTTGGACTTTCGCTTCTTTTTTATAGTACATGAAAAGTTTTTATTTAGCAATACCATTTTATGGGACTTGTATATCAAATTTCACTAAAACGGCTGAAGTTATCACCCTGAATTTATTTTAGGGGCTAAGAATCTAGAGATGCCTGAAACAAGTTTAGCATGACAGATATGTAAGTTTAAAATGACAGACATTGTCAAATAAAATGAAATTGAAAACCATATACGAAGCTTTGTAGCTTCTCTTCCTGAGGCGATATCAAAACGAGCGTCGTTTAGCGAGTTCTTGCCGAAGTAAGAGAAGCATAAAGCATAGTATCAGGTTTGATATTTCTTTTTATTTCATAATTTATATATTCTAAATAAGCACAAATTATCTTTAAATAGAGATGCTCAAACAAGTTCAGCATGACATTATGACTATTTTTTAAACTTTCCGAGTAAATTTTTAGAGATAAGCAGAAGTTGTTTTACTGCTTTTATCAAAATCTGTTTATTTTTTCAAAATATCACAATAAAAGATGAATTTCTAAAACTTAGGTTCTCACAGTAATGCCTTTATAGCTAAATATATCAATAACATTGCTCCAATTATCTCAACAATTTTTGAGGATAGCTTTTTAAAAATTCCTGCTAGTATAAAACCTGTATATGACAATATAAAAGTTATAAAACCTATTTCAAAAGACGGTTTTAGAATCGGGATATTTAACAATTTTAAGGAAACACCTGCTCCAAATGCATCTATACTTGTCGCTATTGCCAAGCATAACAAACACCACATACTAACACATGTTATATTTTCTTGTTCTTTTTTTTCAAAAGCACTTTTTAAAAATTTTAATCCCAATATTATAAAAATTAAAAATACAACCCATTTAGAATATTTTTCTAAAACATTATATACGATTATAGTAAAACTCCATCCTATAACGGGCATCAAAAATTGAAAAAATCCAAACGCCGAAGCAAAAAGTAATGCATTTTTTAATCTTGAACTGCAAATTACAAGTCCATAACAAATACTGACTATTAAAGCATCTAATGCAAGTGCAATACCCAACAATATAATTTCGTATTCTGTCATGTAAAAATTTTAACATAAAAAAAAACCGCTTTATTAAAAGCGGTAAATAAGTGTTCTCTTTCCCTGTAAAATTTATTTTATGCAGAAACTTCTTCAGAACTTTTTGCTTCTTCAGCTGCTTTAGCTTCTGCTTCTTTTTCTGCCTGAAGTTTTGCTTGTGCTTTCTTAGATAATTTTTCTTTTTCAGGCTTCTTGTAATTTAATTTTCCTTCGTCATCACAGTTATTTATTAAAAATTGAACTGTTTGAGTCGGTTGTGCACCTTTTTTAATCCAATCTAAAGCTGATTGTTTATCTAATTTCATTTCTTTTGTTTTAGGGTTATAGTAACCTAATTGTTGAATAGGAGCAGCTTCTCTTTTTGTAGTTGAGTTTAGCACAACTATTCTGAATACAGGATTCTTTTTATAACCTAATCTTCTTAATCTTATCTTAACCATGCGGTCTTTTTCTCCAATTAACTAGCTATATGTCAATCATTTTGACTATTGCAGCCGTCGAACTTTCAGTTTAAAAGAGGATAACTTACGGTTCTTTTTTATCAAAACACAAGCAAAATAATTTATCAAGTCATTTTTTATTTTTTTTGTAACTATTCTTAAAATTCCTATGTTATAATTTGTATGGAAAGACTAAGCAGTATGTAATTATGAAAGATGTAAAACTAATAGTAAGTGACTTTGACGGCATTTTTACAGACGGAAAACTTCTTGTTTTCTCTGACGGAAAAACCGCAAAACAAATTGATTACAAAGATATCATGGCGATTGCCAATATTTTAAAAAAGGGAATTAAATTCGCCATAATTTCAGGTGAAAAATCTATAGCTATTGATATTTTAAAAGAAAAATTTCCGTCTATAGATATATTTCAAAACGAAAGAAAAAAAATTAACATTCTTAAAGAATTACTTCATAAAAATTCAATTACAAAAGAAAATACAATATATATTGGAGATGATATAAACGACATTGAATGTTTACAATACGTTTCACATCCTCTAACAGTTCCAAATGCGCATGAAAGTGTAAAAAAACTAACAAACATACAAATAACAAAAGCTCACGGAGGAAACGGAGCTATAAGAGAAATTGCGGATTTACTTGAATGATAAACTTTTTTCGGCAAATACTAAACAAAATTAAACAACTGGATGACTATACAACTCAATATAAAAAAGTTTCAAACAATATTGAGATACCTTCTTTTGCATATACTAACTGGGGGATTTACCTTGCTAATATTAAAGATTTTGACAGTGCAAAAGAAAAACTTGAAACTGCAGTTATGATGCACGATAACAACCCAAAACCCTGTATTAGTCTCGGTATTATTTATGCGAAATTAAAACAATTTGATAAATCTGAAGATATATTAAAAGAAGCTATCAGAAGAGATACTCAAAATTCCTATACTTATTCTGTTTTAAGCAGTATTTATGTTGCACAAAACAGGTTTGATGAAGCTGAAGACATGCTTAAAAAAGCCATGAAACTCTCACCTTCAGACTATGAAGTTTATCTTAATTATGGCATTTTATATGCAAAAACAAACCGTAAATTAAAAGCTATTGAAATGCTTAAAAAATCTAAATTTTTAAATATGTCAAACCCTCATATATATTTTCTTTTAGGAGTCATGTTTTTTGAAACGGATGATATTACAAATGCCTTTCTTGAATTTAAACAATTGGAATTACTTTATCCTAATTATAAAAACCTTAACTATTATTTAGCTTTATGCTACAAAAAAGAAAATAATTACCCTGCAGTAACCGAATATGCTCAGCGTGCGATGTTGCAAACACCTGAAAATCCTTCTGTTTATCTTCTGCAGGCACAAAATTATATTTCCTTAAATAAGACTGAAAAAGCTTTAGAACTTTTTAACAACGCAATAAAAAAAGGGATTGATAATTATGAGTTATATCTTGCCTGGGGTATAACATTATTAAATAATAATATGATTGAAGAAGCAAAAGAAAAAATAAATAAAGCTCTTGATAAAAAACCTTATGATTCTTCTGCATTATACAGACTTGGAAGTTGTTATGTAAAAGAAAACAATTATGATATTGCACAAGAACTTCTTATTAAATCAATTAATTCTGATAATAAAAATTCAAATGCCATTTCTGAATTAGGAATGGTTTATTACTTTAAAAAAGACTATGAAAAAGCCATAAACACATTTTTTAATGCAATAAATCTTTCTATTGATAAGGCTTACTTATATTTCTACATTGCAAATTGTTATTTTAAACAGGGCAGAATAAAAAAGAGTATTGAATATTATACGAAAACAACTGATTATTATCCCAATCATTTAGAGGCAATAATAAATAATACTGTAAGTTTATTACACATTGACAATATAAAAGAGGCATTAAGAAAAATTAGAAGTGCATATCAAATTAATCGAAACTCACAAAAAGTATTATTAATATACGCTCTAACAAGTCTAAAAGCAGGATTATATAAAGATGCAATAGAAAAAGCAGATATCTTATCGGAAAAATATCCTGAAAATAAAGAAATAAAATATATAAAAGCTCATGCATATATAAATCTTAATATGCCTCAGGATGCATTAAGCACTTTATATTCTTTGCCTGAAGAAGAACAACAAAAAAGTTTATTTATATATTTGTCTTTTCTTTCTTATAAAATACTTGTGGATAATAATCCGTCGAATTATAATGAAAACATGCTGAAATTATATGAGGAAAAAATAAACTCACATGAGTTTAAAGATTTTACACCTCAGAATATAAATATTTATATTAACAATACATTGAACATTAATAAAGGACAATAAAAAAGTGGGAATAATAGTACAAAAATTCGGAGGCACATCTGTAGCCGATCCTGCCAAAATACATAACGTGGCAAAAGCAGTCATAAGAGAAAAAAATAAAGGGAATGATGTTGTAGTTGTTGTATCTGCAATGGGACATACAACTGATTATCTGATAAAACTTGCAAAAGAAGTTACCCCCACTCCTGATTCCAGAGAAATGGATATGCTTTTATCGACCGGAGAACAAGTTTCCATAGCTTTACTATCTATGGCTATTCAATCTCAAGGATATAAAGCTGTGAGTATGAACGGGCAACAGGTAGGTATTATAACAGAATGCATTCATTCAAAAGCAAGAATTGTAGATATAAAAACAGAGAAACTGAATAAGTATTTACAAGAAGGGAATATAATAGTTGTAGCAGGATTCCAAGGTGTAACACCTGAAGGTGAAATTACAACTCTGGGCAGAGGTGGTTCCGATACGTCTGCAGTTGCTATAGCAGCAGCTCTCAAAGCTGACAGATGCGATATTTATACTGATGTTGAAGGTGTTTACGCTACAGACCCGAGAATTGTTCCTAACATTCAAAAAACAGATATGATTTCTTACGAAGAAATGCTTGAACTTGCAAGAGTTGGTGCTAATGTTCTTCATCCACGCTCAGTTGAAACGGCTAAAC
>CANQOM010000088.1 GCA_947625445.1 Candidatus Gastranaerophilales bacterium | reverse complement strand
CCTGTAGGAAGTGCACCTGCAACGTTATTAGATTATTTTAATGATGATTTTTTACTTGTAATAGATGAATCACATGTATCTATTCCTCAATTAAAAGCGATGTATAACGGAGATCAGGCAAGAAAAAATGTCTTAGTGGAATACGGATTTCGATTACCAAGTGCAAAAGATAACAGACCTCTAAAATTTGAAGAATTTTGGAATAAAGTAGGTCAGAAAATATTTGTTTCTGCTACTCCAGGAGACTTTGAAAAATCTGTCTCATCTCAAATCGTTGAACAAATTATACGTCCTACAGGACTCGTTGACCCTGAAATCTTTGTTATCCCTACTTTAAATCAAGTTGATAATCTTATAGAAGAAATTAAAAAAGTATCCGAAAAAAAAGAAAGAGTACTGGTTACTACATTAACCAAAAAAATGGCGGAAGATTTAACAGATTATCTTCAACAATTGGGAATAAAAGTCAGATATTTACATAGCGAAATAACCTCTATTGAAAGAGTAGAAATTTTAAGAGATTTAAGACTGGGAGTTTTTGATGTGTTAATAGGTGTTAATCTCTTAAGAGAAGGTTTGGATATTCCGGAAGTTTCTCTTGTTGCCATTATGGATGCCGACAAAGAAGGATTTTTACGCTCTGAAACAAGCTTAATTCAAACAATAGGAAGAGCTGCAAGAAATGTTTGTTCTAAAGTTATTATGTATGCTGATAAAATCACAGAAAGTATGGATAAAGCAATTAAAGAAACTCAAAGAAGACGCCAACTGCAATTAGAATATAATAAAATTAACAATATTACACCTCAAACGATTAAAAAGCCTATTGAAAATAATCTTTTACAACTTGTTGCAAGTTACAGAAATATAGAAGACATTGTTGCAGAAGAAATGGTAGAAAACAATATTTCACAAAAAGATTTACCAAAACTTCTTGATAAACTTGAAAAATCTATGAAAAAGGCCGCTTCAATTCTTGATTTTGAAAGAGCGGCCGAAATTAGAAATCAAATTAAAAAGCTTAAAAACTTGCCTTTTTAAGTTATTTTATATGAGTATGATTTACTTTATTTTTTATTTTTTTTGATTTTATTACAGGTATTGATTCTTCATATAAATCAGAAATATATGAGAAGAATGAGAAAAATGTTACAGTCATTGCAAAACCTATAAACATATAAATAACTGAACTCTCTTCACCCATCATAGCTTTTATTGCCAAATAAAACAAAAATGATGGAATGTATAAAAAGAAAAATACCTGAATAATATATAATAATATTTTAACAATAAAGTCACCGCCGCCCTTTAAAATTAAATCAAATCTGAATCCATCCTTAATTTTACTTCTGGCAGCAAATAAAACCGTCGGAATAAAAATAAATGGAGTAAATATAAGAGTTACAAAACCAATTATAATTCCGTGAATAGGTTGTTCAAAAAACGGATTTTCGATAAGATATTTTAAAATAAAGTATAAGAATAAACTTGCCGGAGCCATAAAAAGTGTTGTAATAACAGACCTTAATATCAATTCCGGAAAATCTAATATTCCGGGAAGTATAGGAGCTTCATTATTTATATTCCGCTTCATAAGTATTGAAACACTTCCCATAAACAGAACACTTGTTATTGAAGCAAGTGCTATCAAACTTTGTTGATGAGCCATAAGATAATCTATGTTAAATATAAGAAGAAAAGCTAAGTATCCCAAGCACAATAATTTTGGAAACCACCACATATCAGTAGAAATATTTCTTAACGAATCTATTATACCTGCCATATTTACTCCTCCTATTTTCTTATATTCCTATTATAACTTATCCGTAAACTCCTCACCTTTGATTCGTGCTATAATTTCTGTTACATCGTTATCATCAAGTGTTTCTTTTTCAAGCAGTTCTTTAGCAATTGCATCAAGCAAATCACGATTTTCCGTTAATAGTTTTTTAGCTATAGAATATCTTTCATCAATAATTTTTTTAATTTCTTTATCAATGTCAGCAGCTATTTCTTCAGAAAAATCTCTTGTGGTACCAAAATCCCTGCCCATAAACACATGTTCTTGGGATTTGCCATATATCATAGCTCCCATTTTCTCAGACATACCCCATTGAGAAACCATTTTTTTTGCTATTTCCGTTACTTTTTGCAAATCGCTGGAAGCACCTGTCGATATTTTATCTTCACCGTATACTATTTCTTCCGCAACTCTTCCGCCTAATGTCATTGTTATCTGATCTAACAGTTTAGATTTACTTACGTATACTTTATTATCTTCAGGTCTTGTCCAGGTTATACCTAAAGCATACCCTCTCGGAATAATTGTAACTTTATGAAGTTCGTCGCAATCCTTTAAAAGCTTAGCTAAAAGTGCATGTCCTACTTCATGATAAGAAGTCATTTCCTTATCTTCATCAGTCATAACTCTGCTTTTCTTTTCTATACCAGCAATAACCCTGTCAATTGCGGCATCAACTTCTTCCATATTTATTTTGGTCTTATTTTTCCTTGCTGCAAGCAGAGCTGACTCATTTAACATACTTTGTAAGTCCGCACCGGTAAATCCCGGAGTTCTTTTTGCAAGCAATTTTAAATCAACATCTTCATCCAATGGTTTACCTTTTGCATGAACTTTTAAGATTTCTTCTCTTCCTTTAACATCAGGTAAACTAACCATAATTTGTCTGTCAAACCTTCCAGGTCTTAGCAGAGCATTATCCAATATATCAGGTCTATTAGTTGCTGCAAGTATTATTATATTAGTATTTCCGTCAAAACCATCCATTTCAACAAGCAATTGGTTAAGTGTTTGTTCCCTTTCATCGTGACCGCCACCCAGTCCTGCACCTCTTTGTCTTCCGACTGCATCTATTTCATCAATAAATACTATACAAGGGTGGTGTTTTTTTGCTTGTTCAAATAAATCTCTAACTCTTGAAGCTCCTACGCCAACAAACATTTCAACAAAGTCAGAACCGCTGATTGAGAAAAATGGAACTCCGGCTTCTCCTGCTACTGCTTTTGCCATCAATGTTTTACCTGTTCCGGGTGCTCCAACCAATAAGACTCCTTTTGGAATCTTGGCACCCAGTTCCAAATATTTTCTACCGTTTTTTAGAAAGTCTACTATTTCTTCCAGTTCTTGTTTTTCTTCATCTATTCCGGCTACATCCTTAAATGTTACTTTTACTTTACTGTCAAGCATCATCTTTGCTTTACTTTTTCCGAATGATAATGCTTGAGAGCCTCCGGTTTGGATTATTTTTGCCATTATTATAAAAAATATTAATATTAATAATATAGGAACAATTGCGGAGCCCATTAATCCCATTAAGGATGATTCATTGGCTTTTTTTATATCTATCTTAACATTATTCTCTTTTAATGTAGGATACAAAGAATCATCATTTAACGGTATATTTGTTTTATACCTTAAGAATGCGGTTATTTTTTCTTCTCCGTTTATTTTTGTTTTTATTTCTTCATTAACCGGAACTGCTATAGCAAAATCATTATACATTGTAACTTCTTTTATTTCAGAATTTTTTACTTTATTTAAAAATTCTGTATATGATAAATCATTAGTTGAAGTTTTAGGCCCCATAAATGAAGCTATCAGTGCTAATACAATAACTCCTATTAATAATAAAAAAGCAACAATTTGATTTTTGGTCATTTTATAAATCCTACATTTAAATTTTATTTTAATTCAATTATATCATACTTTTATTTTATATAGAATGTCCGAGTAAATTTTTACAGGGGTTAGTCCGAAGATGTGATTATAAATTTGCGAATGATTTATTTATAGTTTACAAAGCAAACAAATAAGCTATTTGCGTGAAATTTACTATATATTCCCTTAATTTGCACGTCCATACATATCTTCGTATCTTATTATATCATCCTCAGATATATAATCTCCCTTTTGAACTTCCAAAATTTTAAGAGGTTCATTTGTATTATTTTGTAGTGAATGCTTAACTTTTAAAGGTATATCTATGCTTTTCCCTTTTTTTAAATTGTATATATCTTCATTTAAAACAACATCAGCTTCTCCTTCAAGCACAACCCAATGTTCTGAACGATGATTGTGGGATTGAAGAGAAAGTTTATTCTTTGGAGAAACATAAATTAATTTTGTCAGCCAGCCTTTACCTTCATTTAAACAAGTATAATATCCCCAGGGCTTATATACTGTCTTTGAAATCACCGTTGTTGAATCATTATTCTTTTTTAATGCTTTTACCAACTTATTAATATCACTTGCCTTATCTTTGGAACATACTAAGATTGCATCTTCCGTTTCAATTACTACCTTATTTTTGACTCCTGAAACAGCTAATAATTCTTTTGAAGAATAGATAAATGAATCTTTAACTTTATCCGTTATTACATTACCTGATATTACATTATTTTGAGCATCTTTTTTTTCTTTATTATATATACTTTGCCATGAGCCTAAATCATACCATTTTGATTCATATTCTATAAATACCAGGTCATTTGTTTTTTCCATTATGGCATAATCTATTGAAATTTCAGGAAGATTTTTATAGTATTCATACTTAATATTGCAATTTTCATCAAATATATTTTTTGAAAAACAATTTATTACTTCCGGCAAATATCGTTTAAAATTTTCTTTGAATACAGAAATTTTACCTGTATATATACCTGAATTCCAATAGTAATCTTTGTTATCAACAAATTTATTCACTGACTCATTATCAGGTTTTTCTATAAATTTTTCAACTTTATAGGCGTTATTAATTTTATCACCTTTTTTTATATAACCGAAGCCGCCTTCCAAATATGCCGGTTTGATTCCCAAAGCGCATATATTCCCTTTGTTTGCCACACTAATAGTTTTCTTTAGAGTTTTAATAAATAGTTCTTTATTATCAATATTGAAATCTACAGGCAATACAATAATCGTTTCATCCTTATCTCCCTCTATAAAAGTTAAGGCTGAAGCTATTGCAGGTGCGGTATTTTTTATTAAAGGTTCCGATATTATTAAAGGATTTTTTGCAACTTGTTTTAATTGTATTTTAACATCGCAAGCCTGTCTTATATTTGTAACCACAATAATATTTTTTTCTGAAGTTATTGAAGCTGCAATTTCATATACATTTTGGACAAGTGTTTTTTCTCCGTCCAATTTGAGTAAAGATTTAGGATATAAATCTCTTGATATCGGCCACAATCTTTCACCTGAACCGCCTGCTAAAATTATACACTTCATCTATTCCTCCAAAATAAGTTGAAAAATATAACAAGTTTAATCTGGTGTCGCAAATTTTATTCTATCATACATTAAATCTAAAATGTACAATATCTCCATCTTGAATAATATAGTCTTTTCCTTCAAGTCTTGTTAAACCCTTATCTCTTGCTATAGCATATGAACCCGATTCAACAAAATCTTTATAACTTGTAACTTCCGCTCTAATAAATCCCTTTTCAAAATCTGTATGTATTACACCGGCAGCCTTTGGAGCCTTTGAACCACTTTTTACAGTCCAAGCATGTACTTCTTTTTCTCCGGCAGTTATAAAGGTTGTTAAATCCAGAAGTTTATATACTGATTGAATCATTCTTTCTATACCTGAACTTGAAACTCCTAAATCTGAAAGATATGCTTTGGCTTCTTCTTGTGATAAATCAACCAATTCTTCTTCTATTTTTGCCGATATTACAACTACATCTGCATTGTGTTTAGATGCATATTCTCTTACTTTATCAACATATGCATTTCCGTGAGCCAAATCTGTTTCACTTACATTCGCAGCATATATTACAGGTTTTATACACATTAATTGTGAATTTCTTGCAATTTCAAGTTCTTCTTCTTCAAAATGTTCTTCTATATTTATAAACATTCCATCCTGAAGTAATTCATTTAATTTTGTTAAAACTTTATGTTCAAGAACAGATTGTTTATCTCCGCTTTTCACTTGTTTAGTGATTCTTTCAAGTCTTCTTTCTACTGATGCTATATCAGAAAGAGCAAGTTCTGTATTTATAGTTTCAATATCATCTATAGGATTAACTTTCCCGCTAACATGTATTGTATTTTCGTCATCAAAACATCTTACAACCTGTATTATAGCGTCAACTTCTCTTATATTGTGTAAAAATTGATTACCTAATCCTTCACCTTTACTTGCCCCTTTTACAAGTCCTGCAATATCAACAAATTCTATCGCAGTAGGAATAACAACATTTGTATTAACCAATTTTTTTAATACTTGCAATCTTTCATCAGGAACACTAACTACACCAACATTTGGTTCTATTGTACAAAACGGATAATTTTCACTCTGTGCATTACGAGAAGAAGTAAGTGCATTAAACAAAGTTGATTTACCAACATTAGGAAGTCCTACAATACCAGCTCTTAACATTTAATTTCCCTTTACTAACTATTTATAAAAAGATTAATATAAAAAAAAGACTCAATCAATATTCAGCCTCTAATTTGACAATTTTCTGTTATTTTAGCAACAAACTTTGTTCCTGCAGGAAGAGTTATAGACTTTCCTTTTGTAAACACGGCAGCAACAGGAGCCACTGCAAGATTAACCGAATATAATGCAGCACCGCCCACTATTGGCACAAATGAAATTAGGTTTATTATCGGAACATGAGACATGGCATTTGCGCATGTTTGAGTTGCTCCAAAAACTTTTTTCCCGGGAGTCATTGCTTTTGAAAAATTATTCCAATATGAACGTTTACCTTTAATATTACCTAAAAACACTTTTTTTGAATTAACAGATGCAATCTTAGTATTTATCTGTGACATAATTCCGTTAAA
>CANQOM010000087.1 GCA_947625445.1 Candidatus Gastranaerophilales bacterium | reverse complement strand
CCACGTTTATGACATTCATTTATAAAACCTTTAAATTCTTCTTTAACTGTTCTCGGATCATTTTTATCATCTAATGCAGGGTCAATTTCTAAGAAATTTTTGGGTGAATAAACAGAACCTGCAGTACCCATAGCATTTTCTTTTCCGGGAGGATTTACAGGTAATACATGTAATGTATTTATACCTAATTCTTTTAATTCATCTAATCTGTTTACGGCATTATTAAAGTTACCTCTAATATCACCTTCTCTTAATAACTGATTGCCTGTTTTATCCTGAGCGCCCAGATTTCTTATAATAACACCCATAATCTTAGCATCATTATTTTTAAACTTTGTTCTTAAATCATTTTTATAATTTTGAAGAATTTCTGATTCATTATTTAAAGGATTTACTCGAACTGCAGCTATTAATCCTTGATTTTGCATATATTGTTCAAGTACATTATTACCAACAGGTTGTTGCTGAATTTGATTATTAACAACAGAAGTTTGAGCAGGTTGATTATTAACCTGAGGGATTGTTGACGGAATATTTACATAGTTTGTTATAATATTAGCCATTTGTTTTGTTTTGCTCCTCAACTTCTTTTTCTGTCTTGCCTTTGCGTCCTATTAATAAACCAGCGGTAATTGTTGCAGCAACTATTGCAATAGAAGCACCCATCCATATTTTAAACCACTTGTTTGAATTATAGATTTGTTTTGCAGCATCCTGCATCATTGCTTTTATTGGTTTTCCTGCCAAATTATTTCTTTCTGCGGCATTGGCACTATTTGTTGCAGTATCTATTACCCTTCTGCTTAATTCCGGAGTAATTGTATTTTGCCAATTTGCTATTTTTTGCATTACTTCTTGTTTATATTTACTTAAACCGCTTAAACCTTTTTTAACCATATTCTCATCTGCATTTGTATCAAATAATGCCTTCATAACTGTTTTATATTCAACTTCAGATAACTCAAAACCAGAAGATTTTAATTTTTCAACATAATCAACAGTAGAAGCTTCTAAGATAACCTTTTTACAAACTTCAACAAGTTTTTTAGCAGATTGTTTAAGAGCATCATCACCAAACTCAGAACCCGATTTTTGTAATTGTTCTTTTAAAAGTTCCGTAATTTGACTTTCTAATTGACCGTTACCTGCATTTTTGAACACTTCAAGTGCTTGTATATATCTGTAGAAAGAAGAAGAAGCACCTGAAATCCTATTCTTTACATTCAAATTAATTGAATTTTCAAGTGTACCTATAATTTCATTTGCTTCAGCTTTAGATGAAGTTGTTATTTTATTTGCAATTGTATGTAAACCTTCATTATTAAAAGCTCTTTTGGCATCTTTACAAATTTCTTTGGTTTTTGATTCAACTGTTTCAGTAAATGCTTTACCAGTTTTAGCTTCATAATCATTTACTAATTTAATTAATTTATCCATAGTTGAATTGTATAAACTTTCATTAGATGCAAGTTCTTTTAACTTATTTTCAAGTATTTTTGTATTACCTTGCGACAATTCTTTTAATTCTTTGGAAGATAATCCTAAAGCTTTAACAGCACTATTTGTAAATCTTCCCCATTGATTTGCAATATAAGAACCTGATTTATCACCTACAACCGATGAAATATATTTATCTAAGATATTTTTGTTATATGAAAAATCTGACATTGAATTATGCAGTCCGTCTAAAGCCTTTTTAATATCACTGATTTTTGGAGTGTCACATTTCTTTTTTGCACCGGCTATAACTTCTGCAATTTCATTTCCTAATTTTACCTGTTGACGTTTATTTCCACCTGTTGCAGCAGATAAAATTTCTCCTATACTCTTAAACGAATTATTTTTTATTGATTCATTTAATATTTTTACCTGATCTTCGGTTAAATTTGTAAATACATCTTCTGATACTTTACCTTTTAAAAGATTTTTAATTGAATCAAGAGTAATACTTTCAGGCATTCCCATTGATAATATTTCTTTTTCTATTGCACTTTGCAACTCGGCAGAATTAATTTTTGTTCCGTACTGAGCTGCAATTCTTTTAGCCATTTTACTATCAACAGGAGCTTCCATGTTATTAGCAATAAATTTTTCATAAGATTTATTAAAGAATTTATCTTTTAATTTTTCAAAGACATTTTTATGATTAATATTTTTAGCATCAATAGATTTAGGTTTAAGATTTAATTTAGTATCTATATTCTTTTTAGCGAGATACATATCAGACTTTTCAAGACCTATATTTATTCCTTTTTCGGCAACATTTGAGATTAAAGCACTAAATATAGGAGCTGCACCAGCTGACATCATCCAAAGCGTATTACCTTGAACTCCGACTTTTTTAGCTCTTTGTTTTATAAAGCTATTTCTATCAGGAAGATTTTCAGCTACATTTAATTTTTTACCGATTCTGTCTAAATCTTCTTGAGAATATAAATCAGTTAAATCATATTGAGGATCTTGGAATAACATTTTCTTACGACCCTGAGAATCAACGTATTTTTGATGAATATCAACACCCGTTCTTGCTTTAAGAGGTGCTTGAATTAACAATTTAGGTAATAATGCCATTGAAGCAAAAAATGAACCGAAACCTACAAATTGCATCACTTTATTTAATTTTAACGGATTTTTAACACATAAATAAGCTGCTATTGCTAAAGAACCTATTTTTACTCCCAAGTCATTAATTCTTCCTAATTCATGGTCATTAGCTTTTCCTTTTGCGGCTTTTCCGATATTTAACACGTCTTTTTTTATGTCTTTTGCATAATCAACAGGAGAAGCAAATATTTTTGAAGGTAATAAATAACCTTTCGGATTTAACGGTTTTACTTTTCCTTCAGAATCGAATGTAAAAAAAGGCGCACTATTAGGTGTATTTAAAGGTTTATTAGCTAATACCTGATTAAGAAGATTAGTCATCCTAACACACTACCTTTTCTTTCGATTCATCAATCAGAGGAGAAGAACCATGAGATTTTTTCCCTCTATTATTATTAAAGTCAAATAATGTTTTAAAATTGCCTAATAAAGTCATGAATATAGCACTGCCAATGAGTAGTCTGCCGGCTATTTTATTGGTTTTTGAACCTTTGTTAACAAGTTCATCCAAACTCTTAACAAACTTTTTACCAAAATCTTTTATAAAGAAATCATATTTTGCAATTTCTTGTTTACTTGCTTTGGCAGCTTTTGCTATTTGTAGATGATTTCTTAGATTATTAATTCTTGTTTTCGGATTTATTACAAGATTTTCCCAAGGTTTTTGAGCAGCTATTGCAACACCAGTTGCTGCCCATAAATATGATGACAACGTTGAAAAGACCTTTGTTTTTATAACTTTTTCTTTTATTTTATCTTTAACTTTTTGGTCTGAATATTGTGCATCTTCAATACCCATCTTTTTAGCAATTTTATCATAGTATGCGTTTCTTGTTTCTCCAAAATCTTTATTGTTATACAATAAGTCATAACGAGGGAAATCTACACTTTCAAATACTTTATGGTATTCGTATGCAACAAGATTATTTTTATTGTTTTCTTCCGGTAATTCATCTATTTTCTTTTTATAAGGTAAATTAACATCAATGCCATACTTCCATTTAAGCGGTTTTTCAATAAGTTTTTTGGAAAGAACTTTACCAAGTCCATATAAAACTACTCCAATACCCATTTTTTTACCGAGTTTAGAAGCATTAACCGCTCCGGGAGTATCGAAAAATTTACTTGCTAAATTAAATACACCTATCATTGCAGCACTTCCGGTTAAATACGGAACCATGCCCATAGTTAAAAATTCATAGAAATTTGCATTCTTACTTCCTGATAATCCCTTTTTCGGATAAGTTGTGAAAGCCTTTGTTAATTTATCTGTCTGTATCTTCAATGATGTCGAAACAGGATGTTTTTTTGATTCATTGTAAAGTACAACATCATGAGCATGTTCATCATTATCAGCCTTTTTTGATTTACCAAAACTTAAGGCATTTGTTTTGATTGCACCATAATTTTCTTTTCCTGTTAAATAGACCATTATGCCTCACACAAATACTTACCTGCTCTCTTAAGTATTGTAAATCCATGATATTGCTAATTCTATAACGTAAAATTTATTTTTTTTACATAACTTTACACATTATAATTTTAATTTTTCTTGCTAAAACTGATTTAAAATTATAAAATATACTTTGTAGATAACCAATTAGTAATTATTAAAATAATTCCTATCGCAAATTATTTACAAGCATTTACCAACTTAAGGAGAAAAAACCAAATGTACGAAGACGAAAAGCTTATTTGCGAAGATTGCGGAAGTGAATTTGTATTTACAGCCGGAGAACAAGAATTTTACGCAACAAGAGGGCTTGTAAACAAACCAAAACGCTGCCCCGAATGCAGAAAAAACAGAAGACAAAAAAACAGAAAAAAATTGTATGAAGTTACATGTTCAAAATGCGGCTGCCAAACTAAAGTTCCTTTTAAACCTATTGAAGGTAAGGAAGTTTATTGTAAAGACTGCTATAATGCAATGAAACAAGCAGAATAAAACTTTATATATATAAAATGAATAAGAGATGCCTAAATGGCATCTCTTTTATAATAATTATTACCGCATTTACCTTTAGCGATAACATATTATCCTAATGCATTAAAGGTAGACCCGCAACTTGAAGAATAAAATGTATTATTTCCAAAAGAATTAGATGCTATAGTACCAACAGATTCACCACCATATGAACTTGAAGAACCGCTATATGCAACCGTACCTGAAGAATAACCCCCGCAGCTGCTTGATGATGATGTTGATGAACATGAACTTCCTGAGCTAAATGATACTGTCATAATATTCTCCTATTTTTTTTTTAATCTCTCTTACTTTAATAAAAACATTTCAAATTACTCAAATTCAAAAAAAACAATTTTTGTTACATTTCTTAATCACTTGTCAAATATTAGCTTAATAATAGTATTTTTTGCAGTTTATTTGTGGTTTAATTAAAATTGACAATAACAACTGGAGCAATTATGAAATCATTAAATATTGGAATTATCGGTTTTGGAACGGTAGGAACCGGCGTATATAAAGTATTAAAATCTTTTGATAAAATTTGTATAAAGCAAATTGCAGTAAAAAATAAAACAAAAAAAAGAGCAATAGAAAATTTTGATACAACAATATTAACAGATGATGCCTTTGAAGTTGTAAATAATCCGGAAATAGATATCGTTGTTGAGGTTGCAGGTGGAGTATCTCCTGCATTTGAATTATTATCAACTGCTATAAAAAATAAAAAACATATAGTTACCGCAAATAAAGAATTATTGGCAAAAAAAGGAAGCGAATTATTCACTTTAGCAAAAGAAAATAATGTTGTAATTTTATATGAAGCAGCAGTAGCAGGCGGTATTCCAATAATTATGCCAATAAAAACAATATTAAGCGCAAACAGAATAACAAAAATAGCTGCAATATTAAACGGAACAACAAATTATATACTAACAAAAATGGCAGAAAAAGAATTATCATATGAAACCGCTCTAAAACAAGCACAAGAATTGGGATATGCGGAAACTGACCCTACAGGAGACGTTGAAGGCTTTGATGCCGCATACAAAATTTCAATATTATCAACAATTTCTTTTAATAAAAAAGTGGATATAAACAAAATATACAGAGAAGGAATAACCAAAATAACTTCGCAAGACATAAAATCCGCAAAAGAACTAGGATATAAAATAAAATTAATTGCAATGGGACAAGTTTTAGAGTCAGGTAAAATAGATGTAAGAGTTCATCCGATGTTAGTTGCAAAAAAACATCTACTAGCAAAAGTAGATAACGCAACAAATTCAATAATGTTATCCGGATATCCTGTGGGAGATTTAGTATTAACAGGTCCCGGCGCAGGAGCAGAACCGACCGCAAGTTCAGTTGTAGGAGATATTTTAGTTCTTGCTTCAGGTTTAGAATACTCTGATTGCCCGCTACCACAGGCAGTATGTCATCACAATGAATATGCAGACCAAATATCAATAGGTGAGACATACAATGAATACTATATTTCAATCAATGCCGGCAATAATCCGGGGGTTATCGGACTTATTGGAACTATTTGCGGTAAAAATAATATTAACATTTCAACTATTATGCAAAAAGGTATTAATGATGATAATACTGCAGAAATTGTTGTTATTACAGAATTAAGTAAAGAATCAGATATACAAAATGCATTAAAAGAATTATTAAAATCAGAAAGTATAAACAAAATAGATAATCTTTTAAGGGTTATGAACTAGGAGGCATTAATGGAAAAAAATCATTATCAGGGATTAATAAATAAATACAAACAATATCTTCCCGTAACGGATAAAACACCGATAATTACATTAAATGAAGGGAATACACCTTTAATAAAAGCTGATAATTTGGCAAAAAAAATTGGATTAAAAGCAAATTTATATTTAAAATATGAAGGAGCAAATCCTACAGGAAGTTTCAAAGACCGTGGAATGACTATGGCAGTAACAAAGGCTCTAGAAGAAGGTGCTAAAGCTATAATATGTGCTTCTACAGGAAATACAAGCGCAGCTGCCGCTGCATATGGTGCAAAAGCAGGTTTAAGAGTTTTTGTACTTATTCCTGACGGTTATATTGCACTTGGTAAATTATCTCAGGCAATGATGTATGGAGCTGAAATAATTGCAATTCAAGGTAATTTTGATGAAGCACTTGAAATGGTTATAGAAATATCAAAAAATTCTCCGATTACTTTAGAAAATTCAGTAAATCCATACAGAATAGAAGGTCAAAAAACAGGCGCATTCG
>CANQOM010000086.1 GCA_947625445.1 Candidatus Gastranaerophilales bacterium | reverse complement strand
AGAAAAATAAAGAAGAAGATAAATAATAGAAAAGAGGCTGACTTATAGTCAGCCTCTTTATTTTACAATAAGTTATTCTTGAGGTTCTGTATAGGTCAATTTAAAAGCAAGACCTGCCAATAAAGCACCGACAAAGTTTGCTAAAATTGTGAAACCAAATAATTTCCAACCTATAACTTTAAGCATCCCAAGTGAAAAAGCAACTGCAGGATTAAATGCACCCGCGCAGAAAATTCCGCCGACTGCTATAGCACCGACAAGTACGGTAAAACCGATAGCTAATCCATAATAAGAATTTCCTTGAGTATTCTTTGTTGTAGCAGTATGTAAAACAACATAGCATAGAGCAAATGTAAACAATATTTCAGCGATTATTAAACCTTTTAATTTAAAATCAGCCGGATAGAATACATCAGTTTTACCTGCCATAACATAGAATAGTAAGACTGCAAGTGAACCGCCTAAACATTGTGCAATTATGTAAGGGATTAATTGCTTCCAAGATAATGCACCTCTAATACAAGCTGCTAATGATACTGCAGGATTATAGTGACCGCCTGAAACATGTCCGCCTGCATACACCATTATCATTAATGCTGAAGCAATAGCAATAGGAGCCAATATTCCTTGTGCCGTATATGCAGTTAAAATAACGGTTAATACGAGGAAAAATGTTCCTATAACTTCTACCAAGTATTTTTTTAAATTTTCTTTCATATAAATCTCCTCTCAAAATTTAAAAATACCAATTAAATATTATCATTTTTAAATTCTGATGTAAATTTTAATATAAATAAATACTCCGTTTGAATAATAAAAATAACTGATTAAATTTTTAATCAGTTATTTTTTAAGATAGTCAATTATTCTGATTTTTTTCTGATGTTAATTTTGTCTATTAATGGAGTGAATATTGAAAGAATTAAAGCGCCGAAGAAACCGCTCCAGAAGCCGTCTATAGAAAATCCGGGGGCTATTTTTGCTACTAATAAAAATAAAAGAGCATTAATTATAAGGCTAAATAAACCCAATGTAAGAACATTTATAGGTAAGGATATAAACTGTACCAGCGGTCTTATAAAAGTGTTAACCAATGCTATTACCAATACTACTATCATTGCACTTAAGAATCCTGAAATAGTAATACCGGGAAGAATCCAAGCTATTGCCATAATTAATAATGCCAAAAGAATCCATTTTAAAATCATATTCATAGTTTTTTCTCCTTTTCTAATAAAATAAACAAGGTTAAAACAAAAATATTCCGCCAAGTCTATAGTCAATTGGTAGTATTATATTTAAAAGCTATAATTGAATTGATTACTAAAACAACAATTATAATGGAAATTTTAACAGAGAGATTCTTTAATTTCTTCAACGGATGAATTTAAATAAAATTTTCTGAATTTATTAATATTATTGATTCTTTCTGACAATTCTTCATAGATTTCATCGTTTTTAATTTTAGAAAGTTCTACAGGAGTTAAAGAAATTATTTCATATTCATATTCTGAAATTTTATTAAAATTAATCATATTGCATGATTCAAGCAATGTAAATGCACAATCAATTGTTTCACAATCAATATTTAATGCCATAGAAGCACGATTTATATCCATAATACTATTCATATTTGACATTGAATACTTAATCATTCCTGATAATTTTGAAATTACAAGGTCTGTTGTTATTTCGGAAATATTAAAATTCATTAGATGAATAATTTTGGCATCCGTTTCTTTCAAAATTTTTGAAAAATCGCTACCGTTAAACGGACAATCAAAGAATAATAATTGTTCTATATTTTTAGGAATGCTATTTAAATTAAACACTTTTTCATCAATATCTTTTGTTAAATTTAACTGTTTCTTTAAAAGACTATTAAACAAAAAAATACCTGTTGTTTTCTTTGTGGAAGAAATAAAGTCTAAAACCTGAATTATAATATTTTTTTTATTTCTATGGTCCAAAATTTTAATTTCTGATTTTTCCTTTTGTGTATATTCACTATGAAAATCTTGAGCTAAAAGTTGAACGGAAACGTTGCCGTTGTATGAATTTATTTGCATTTTAAAGAGCAAATCAATTTTAGAGTTTAGAGGCAGATTAAATTTCGGGCAATTCCACATAACGCATTCAAATTGTGAAGAACCGTTTTTAGATAATGTCATTTTCAGATGATTATTTTCCTGCCCCATAAATCTGTAATTAATTAATTCAAAATCCTTACCAATAAATAAAGCTTCAGGATTCATAGCCCCAAAAGGTTCCAATTTATTTATAAGTTCAGCGTTTTTTAATGTTATATCTTCAGGTTCAATAATCATATCCGCATATATTTTTATACAATTATAATCAACACTTTGAGAAACTTCTTCAATAGTTTTGTTTAAAATATTTTTAAATTGTTCAAAAGTGATTTTCGTTTCGTCAAAAGAAAAGCCTGCAGCCATTTTATGTCCGCCAAATCCCTCAAACAATTCTTTATGTTCTGAAAGTACGGAATGTATATTTATACCTTCAATACTTCTGCAGGAACATTTTATTATATTGGGATTATTTATATCTCTGGTCATAAGGAATGAAGGTTTATTATATGTTTCAACCAGTTTTGAACAAACTATTCCGATTATTCCGATATGCCAATCAGGCGAAAAAAGTATAATTGATTTGTTATTTTGTGCCAAGTTGTTTTCATACATTAACTTTGCCTGATTAAAAGTCTTGTCACATAATTCTTGTCTTAATGAATTATAATCATTTAATAATTTAACGGATTCATTAACAGTATTTTCATCTTCAGCTACAAATATATTAAAAGCGGTTGAAGGAGATTCTAATCTTCCCGATGCGTTTATTCTTGGTACAACATAATATGCAATAGTTTCAGAGGTTATTTTGGAAGGGGTTTCTATCCCTGCACTTTTAAGTATTTTCTGGATTCCGATTGTTTTTCCGGCTCTTAAAAGTTCTAATCCCATTATAACAATTCGCCTGTTTTCACAGGTTAATTCAACTACATCTCCGATGGTTCCGATTGCACAAATTGGAAGTATTTCATTAACATATTCTTCCTGATGGTATTCTTCTAACAGTGCACAAGCCAGCTTAAAAGCAACTCCGGCACCTGAAAGACAATTTAAGCTTTCAAGTTCACTACACTCTAAATCGTTTTTTAACGAATCAGGTGATTTTGGATTGATGATTGCGTATGCTTCCGGTAATATGTCGGGCGCCTCATGGTGGTCTGTTACTATAACATCTGTCCTTAATCCTTTTGCAAGATTAATTTCTGCTACATTTGATATACCGCAATCAACAGTTATTATAAGTTTTGTTTTCCTCTTTGATATTATATTAATAATAGCTTTATTATTAAGCCCATGACTTTCTATAGCTCTATCGGGGAGGTAATAATCAACTTTTGCTCCTATTTTTTTTAAAGTGAGATATAAAATTGAGGAAGATGAGATTCCGTCAGCATCAAAATCTCCATATATTGTTATGTTTTCTTCCTTTTCTATTGCATCTTTTATCCTGTCTACGGATTTACGCATATCTGAAAAAACAAACGGAGAACTTATGTGAGATTTCATAGGATTAAGAAAATCTTCAGCTTTTTCTTTTGTATTAATTCCTCTGTTTGCCAAAAGTCTTGCTAAAAATTTACTGGAAAATGCAGCTTTTATCAGCTCTTCCGTAACCTCAGCCTGTTTTATATCCCATATTTTTTTGACAAACATATATAAATTAATTAATCCTTATCATCGTAAAATTCATCAGAAGAATCATCAAAGAAACTTTCTTGTTCAAGTTCTTTTTTTAATTCTTCAACGTCTTTATCTTCTTTTATTTTATCAATAACAATTTTTGCCATTTCTTTAGCAAGAATCTTTTGTGTTTCAGGAGGTGAATTTTGGAGCATATTTATTGCAGCTCTTACTGTTCTGTCTATATCATACCATCTTGAATTGGCTCTTTCGTCCATACCTTCTTCAACTGCTTCTATGATTTCGTTAACATCTGTATATTCACTAAATGCCAAATTATGTTCAACAATTATTTTTATAAGATTGAGTGCAACTTTAATCTGTGTTTCATCATCAGATGCTTCTAATGTTTTCATTGAACGTGACAATATAGGGTCTTTGTCATACCATCTTCTGTGCTTATTATTGTACTCTTCTCTCATATATTTACCTTTCTTTGCTCAATATTTATCAACCGTTTTTGAACTTTACTCCGCATCCTGCCGAAGGATATCTCCATTGTATATTATTTTTTTCACATGCTATTTTACAAGCTCCGCATTCCAAACAATTTTCATATCTTATTATTAAGCTTGAAGAATTGTCATTCCACTCATAAACATTTGCAGGACATATATACGTGCATACTTTTTTTATACACTTTCTGCATATATTATTGTCTACGGATAAATGACTATCCTTATCTTTATTATATTTTAAAGTTGATAATTTTTCATTAATATTCATTTTTCTAAACATTTCCTTATTGCAAAGAGTCCCAGAGGTATAGACTTAAATATAACCCCTGATTTTATCAGTTTCATAAAAAATCTTCGATAAATTATTTTTTTAGGTTCATTTGATGCACTTGTTACTACTTTAAACATTTCACAAGCAATTTCAGGATATAGTTCAGTTATTGTTTTTATATGTTTCTTCAAAAATGAAACAGTATCTTTATGGGTAATTAAATCCTTAATTACAATACTTTCTCTTAATTTTTTATCATATAAAGCCAGAAATTTTTCTGAATAGTCACCACTGTTTAATGCTTCTGTTGCGACTTCTGCAGCAATTTTGCCGCTAAGCATAGCAAGATTTGTTCCTTCAAAATGTACATTATTTACAAGCATAGCAGCATCACCTACCACCATTACCCCGGCTTTGTATAATTTAGGCATTTTGTTATATCCGCCTTCAGGTATCATATGAGAAGAATATTCTATAACTTCTGCTCCTTTTATGTAATTTGATACGGAAGGATGTTTTTTTATTTCTTCTAATAATTCATAGGGTTTCTTTTCAAGTCTCTTTAAATCATCTAACGAAATCCCAACCCCTAAAGTCAGAGTTTCTTTATTTGTGAACATAAATCCTATAGAAAACATGTTCTTTAGAGGACCGCCCAAAATTTTTGCTGCATATCCTGATTTTTCGTCTATATTAAATCTGTCTTCTATTTTTTCTTTATTAAGCTTATAAACTTCTTTGACGTTAACGGTTACATCACAATCGGATATTTCTTTTCTTAATCCTATTTGTTTTGCCAATAACGAATTGACGCCATCTGCTATTATAACTATGTCAGAATAATATTTTTCAAGTTCAGTTTGTATTCCGATAACTTTATCATTTTCAACAATTAATTCTTTTACGAGTGTTTTTGGTGCGAATATAACCCCTGCTTTTTGGGCTTCTTGCACACACCATCTGTCCCATTTTGAACGAATAACACTATATGAATCAGCTTCTTTTTCGGGTGATATTTTGTATGAAAATTTAACGCTATCTTCATTATTTATCAGAAAAAATCCTTGTTCTGTCAAAGGTCTTTCTATGGGAGCTTCTTTTATAAAATTAGGAAATATTTCTAATGTTTGCTTTGTGTATATTTCACCTCCAAACATATTTTTATCTCCGGCATTATCTGCACGTTCTATCAGTAAAACCTTCTTGCCTGCTCTTGCAAGAACTATTGCTGCACTTACCCCTGAAGGACCTGCTCCTATAACTATTACTTCTGTCTTATTTTCCATATATTTTATTATACACTTTTTTCCCGAACTTATTTAATTGTAAACTTATTTGATAATTTAAATAATATACAATAAACTAATCTTATGAGAAGGTATTTTTTTATTATATTTTTTATATTCCTTTTTTCATCATTAAACGCATATGCAAATATAGATGTTGTTTATCCGAGAAGTCCCATAACATCGACGGGTGCATCTAAAATTTTTATATTCGGAAATACTGATTCTTCTTCAAAATTTTATATTAATTCTAATCCTGTGCCATTATGGAATAACAACTTTTTTGTTCAGACATATCCGTTAAATTATGGTGAAAATATATTCGTACTTAAATCTGTATTAAACGGAAAAGAAGAATCTAAAACTTATATAATTAAAAGAATAATTCCTAAATCAAATTCTTTAAAACCACCGGATTTTGTTCAATCAGACGGATATTTATATGCCGAAATTATAAAAGAAAATGCAACTGTAAGAGAAAAACCGACAATTAATTCTAAAAGAATAGTTGATTTGCCAAAAGACATTGTACTTTTTCTCTGCGGAAAACAAGGAGATTACTATAAAATAGCTGAAAAAGGGGAAACTCAATATTGGATTCATAAATCAAATATAGAAAAACCTATTTCTGTATCAAAAAAAATTACACCTTTTATAAAAAAAATTACTAAAAGTGAAGATAAATTGTATAATTACACAAAATTTGAACTTTCTTTTCCCGCAATGTACAAAGTCAATCAAATTAATCAATCTTTGTTTTTGACTATATACGGTATCCCAATGAAAGATAAAGACGGAAATATACTTCCGAATTTTAAATATCAAAAAATATTCGATAAAACAATATTAGGATATGATTGTTATTATGAAGGGAATGTATTAATTCTTAGAGACTATAAAATTCCTCATATAAAAGATAAGAACCATCCTTTAAAAGGTATAAATATATTTGTAGATGCAGGACATGGAGGTATAGAAAAGGGAGCAGTTGGTCCGACAAGAGTTAATGAAAAAGATATTAACCTTGCAATTGCAAGGTTAATATCT